>JBGUUS010000001.1:0-5008 GCA_045133675.1 Oscillospiraceae bacterium
TACTCTTCGGTGTAGTCACCCTGTGTCGGGTTCGAGGTGTGCCAGTTCAGCGCCTCACAGCCGTACTCGGAGCAGCCGATCGGGATGTTCGGATATTTTGCGTGGAATTTGTCGAACCACGGGCCGTTATCAGCGGTATCGCCGCCGTACCAGCCGAAGTAGTGGTTGTACGAAACGGTATCCGGGATCTGGATGTACGGGCTGTCCATCGAACACATGGAGATCGCAGCCATAGTGGTCAGACGGGTTTTATCCATCTCGTGAACGAGATCGTTGAGGATGCGGTGGTTTTCGAGCAGGTCCGGATCGCGGTCGCCGCCCATGGTGATCTCGTTGGAAAGACCCCATACGACGATGGAAGCGTGGTTGTAGTTCTGAGTGATGAGTTCTTTCATCTGCGAGATTGTGTTCTCGCGGCCGGTAGCCATATGCTTGGAGATATACGGAATTTCTGCCCAGATAACAAGACCGCGCTCGTCGCACAGATCGTAGAAGAACTGATCGTGCTGATAATGCGCCAGACGGATCGTGGTTGCGCCAACTTCACAGATCAGGTCCATATCCTCGGTGTGGTGCTCCGGCAGAAGTGCGTTGCCGATGCCGAGGCGGTCCTGATGGCGGGAAACACCGCGCAGCGGATACTCTTCGCCATTTAAGATAAAGCCGCGCTCCGGATCGATCTCATAATAACGGCAGCCAAAACGTGCAGATACGTTATCGAGAACGGCTTCACCTTCAACCAGCTCGATTTTTGCGGTATAAAGGTACGGATCTTTGCGTGCATTCCAGAGATGTGCGTTTTCGATGGTGAAAGAAGCGGTGAGCTCTGCGGATTCTGCCGATGCAACAACGCCGCCTTCTTTGTCGGTGAGGGTATAGCGCAGGATCTGCGAATCTTTTTTGCCGGTGACGAACGCTTCAACCGTAACGTCTGCATTTGCGCCGTTTACGACCGGTGTAATTTTAAGACCCGGTGTGCCGAAATAGTCAAGATCGAAGTGCGACTCATTGACGCAGATAAGGTTTACATCACGGTACAGACCGCCGTAGAACGTAAAGTCTGCAACCTGCGGATAAACGCGGTCATTTGCTGCGTTATCAACTGCGATAACAAGCAGAGCTTCTTCCTGCAGGTGATCGGTGATGTCAACGCGCCAGGTGGAATAGCCGCCGTCATGTTTTTTGAGAGAAACACCGTTTACAAAAACCTCAGCGGAGGAGTTTGCGCCGCGGATTTCGAGGTAATAACGGTCCGCCTCCGGCAGTTCTGCTTTCTTTAAAGTTTTGACATATTGACAGGTGCCGCGGTAGTAATCGCTTCCGCCATCCTGGCCGTCAAGCGCATTCCAGGAATGCGGAAGTGTGACGGATTCCCAGTCAGCCGGGTATGCGGATACGATGTCAGCCGATTTGGCGAAAGCCCATTCGGCATTTAAATTCAGGACAGTACGCATGAAAAAATCTCCCTTTCTGCAGCTTTTCCCAAAATAGCGGAAGAGCCGAATTCTTATAAATATCATTATAATGGAACTTTTGCCGCAGTGCAAGATAATGACGAAATATGGACGGAGATTTTTTTTGATTTTTTGTATTTTCATTCACTCGATCGGGAAAAAATATTGAAATCGTATGGTGAATATGATAAAATACAAAATAGTAATGTGCGATTTTTCTTATTTTTCACCAATTACAGGGAGGCGATTATGGATGCCATATACCAATGAGCTGAACTTCCTCTGCAAAACGCTGAAAAAATGCCACATCAATTATGTTTTTACCGATACTGACCGTTTGGTGGATGAGATTCTGGAAGAGCCGATTCGTTCGCTTTTTATCGATAACCAGAACCTCAAGCTGCCGTTCGGTCATTTTTTTGAAAAAGCAACGCCGCGGACGATCTGGAAGATGAATGATTTTATGGGTTTCTGCTACCTGATGTTCCTTCTGCCGCAGCGTTCGCAGGAAGCGGTTTTTGTAATAGGTCCTTTCCTGCAAAAACCGACCGGTAAACAGCAGCTTTTGGAGTATGGTGAAAAATACGGAATTCCGCCGGCAAAGCAGAAACTGTTTTCTGACTATTTTGAGAGTTTGCCCGTTGTTCCTGATGGCAGTCCGGTTTTTCAGATGCTGGATACCTTCTGGGAAGAAATCTGGGATGGCCGGGAGTATGCTCTGATCGATATTAACCGCGAATGGGCGAATGATGCAACCGTATTCGCCAAACGTTCGAATAACGCAGCCGAAGATGTTGCCGTCAGCATGGAAATTATGGAGCGCCGTTATGCATATGAAAATGAATTGATGCGTGCGGTTACCCAGGGACATGTGCATAAACTTCCGGTCGTACTCGAGTCGATCTCTGATGGTATGTTTGAAAGACGTCTCTCGGATTCGATCCGCAACGCAAAGAACTATTGTATTATCATGAACACGCTTTTGCGAAAAGCGGCGGAAAACGGCGGTGTTCATCCGCTCTATCTGAATGATATCTCGTCTTCCTTTGCTGCCCGGATCGAACATCTTGCTTCAAGCGACGCGGTAAAAGAACTGATGGTCGAAATGTTCCGTTCTTACTGCCGTCTTGTCCGCAAGCATTCGATGAAAACGTATTCTTCTACAGTGCAGAAGGTGATTGCACGGATCGATTCCGATCTTTCGTCCGACCTTTCGCTCGTTTCCCTGGCACAGCAGCAGAATATCAGCCCGGGTTATCTTTCCACCGTGTTTAAAAAAGAGACCGGAAAGACGATCACGGAATATATCATTTCGGAACGTATCCATCTTGCAATGCATTTGCTGCATACAACGCGTCTGCAGATCCAGACCGTTGCGCTGCACTGCGGTATCGTCGACGTGCAGTATTTCTCCAAGATCTTTAAAAAGTATGTCGGTATGACACCGAAAGAATACCGAAAATCCGTCCATTGAGCAAGTTTATTTGCTGAAATACAGAAAACATAAGAAGGGAAGTGGCTGTTTTGGCAACGTTTTTGAGCAAGGATTTTCTCCTTTCCACAAAGACCGCACAAACGCTTTACCATGATTATGCCGCAAAGATGCCGATCATCGACTATCATTGCCATATCGATCCGCAGGAAATTTATGAGGATCGCCGCTTTGATAACATTGCGCAGGTATGGCTCGGCGGCGACCACTATAAATGGAGAATTATGCGCTCCAACGGTGTTTCGGAAGAGTATATCACCGGAAATGCACCGGACCGTGAAAAATTCCAGAAGTTTGCGGAGGCTCTTCCGCGTGCAATCGGCAATCCGATGTATCATTGGTCGCATCTGGAACTGAAAAATTACTTCGGTTACGAAGGCGTATTAAACGGCGATACCGCACAGGAAGTATGGGATCTCGCGCAGGAAAAACTGCAGAATGATCCGAATCTTTCGGCGCGCGGTCTGATCCTTTCGAGCAACGTTATGATGGTCGGCACGACCGACGATCCGTGCAGCGACCTCAAATGGCACAAGCTGCTGAAAGAAGATAACTTCCCGGTCAGCGTTTGCCCGTCCTTCCGTCCGGACCCGGCTTTGAATATTCATAAAAAAGGTTTTGCCGAGTATATCGAAAAACTTGCTGCAACGGTTGGATATGCGCTCAATACTGCCGCTGATGTCAAAAAAGCACTCACCGACCGTATCGAGTACTTTAACGAAAACGGCTGCCGCGCATCCGACCACGGTCTGGATTACGTTATGTTCCGTCCGGCGGATGATGCTTGTATCGAAGCAATTTTCGCAAAAGGCCTTGCAGGCGAAGCTTTGACGAAAGAAGAGACCGAAGCATATCAGACCGCTCTGCTGCTGCACTGCGGCAGAGAATATGCACGTGTCGGTTGGGTTATGCAGCTGCACTTCAGCTGTATGCGCAATCCGAACAGCAAACGCTTTGCACTTCTCGGTCCGGATACCGGATTTGACTGCATGGCTGTTACCGACAGCTGCGCAGCGCTCTACGGCGTAATGGATGCGCTTGAAAAAGACGGCGCACTTCCGAAGACGATCCTTTACAGCCTGAATCCGGCCGATGACCAGTGGCTTGATACGCTTCTGGGTGCATTCCAGTCGGATGAGCTTCCGGGCAAAATCCAGCACGGCAGTGCATGGTGGTTTAATGACAACAAGACCGGCATGATCAATCAGCTGACAAGCCTTGGTAATCTCGGCGTTCTCGGCAACTTCATCGGTATGCTCACCGACAGCCGCAGCTTTTTGAGCTATGCAAGACACGAATATTTCCGCCGCATCCTCTGCAACCTCTTTGGCAACTGGATCGAAAACGGCGAATATCCGGATGATATTGCGTTCGTCGGCGGCCTTGTGCAGGATATTTGTACAAACAACGCGAAGCGTTATTTTAATCTTTAATCACAGGAGGAAGAACTTATGCCTATGCAAATGGGTTTTCGCTGGTATGGCGAAGGTAATGACAAGATCAAACTCTCCGACATTAAACAGATTCCGGGTGTAAGCACCATCGTTTGGGCGCTGCATCACAAAATGCCGGGTGAAATCTGGGAAGAAGCTGAAATCAAAGAAGTCATGGATCAGCTCCATGCTTACGGTTTCAACGGCGACGTTGTCGAATCTGTCAACGTTCACGACGACATCAAAATCGGCAAACCGACCCGTGATGCTCTCATCGAGAACTATAAACAGTGCATCCGCAATCTCGGCAAATTCGGTGTAAAAGTTATCTGCTACAACTTCATGCCGATTTTCGACTGGACACGTTCCAACCTCTTCCACGAAGTTGGCGACGGCTCCACCGCACTGTTCTATGAAAAGGGCATGATTCAGGACGACTACAATGCAATGGCAGAGTATATCCTGAACTTCACCGAGAAATACAATATGTCTTTCCCGGGCTGGGAACCGGAGCGTATGGCAAAACTCGATCAGCTGTTCAAAGATTATGCTGATGTTGATCACGAGAAACTTTGGGCAAACCTCAAATACTTCCTCGATGCGATTATGCCGACCTGTGAGGAGTGCGA
>JBGUUS010000002.1:0-26307 GCA_045133675.1 Oscillospiraceae bacterium
CGTGCCGAACACGCCTTTTCTCGCCATCGCCGTTGCCAGCAGCTCTTCTCTGCCCCAGCAGCAGTTTTCCATGAACATATACGGCGTACCGGTGCGCTCGTGCGTACGCACAAGGTTCCAGCAGTTTTCGAGCGTATATTCGCATCCGACCTCGCTTGCCGCGGCGATGCCGTGTTCCATTGCAAAGATCGCGATCTGCGCGTGATATTCCCATCCGGCAAAAACGAACGCCGCATCGAATTCTTCGCTCAGCAGTGCCTCTTTATAGTCGGTGTAGCCTTTTGCCTCGCCGCCTTTTTCTTTGATCACCGCAAGCGCGCGGTCAACGCGGTCTTCGTATACGTCGCACACCGCCTTGATCTCCAGATCCTCATTTTTCAACAGCACGTCGCGCAGCAGACTGTATCCGCGGCAGCCAAGACCGATCACACAAGCTTTTACCATGGTATAAACTCCTTTTTTTCGTGGATTTTCTTTGGTTTTATGATAGCACAAAGCCCACCTTCCTGCAACGATGCCGCCGGATTTTTTCGCACTTTCCTCTTTCCTCCGGGCAAAACCTGTGATACAATGGAAGAAAAGCAAACGAAAGGGGCTCTCTTTTATGAAACGCGTGCAACCGATCAACAGCGACGTTTTAACAAGGGAATATTTCAACGACATTCTGGTGGAGATGCGCCATATCGACGGTGCAACCCCGGATACCTCCATGACGCTCTACGGCGAAAAATTCGACACACCGGTCATGATGGCGGCGCTCTCCCATTTAAAGGGTAAAGGCGGCGAAGGCGACGGCATGGTGCAGATGGCGCTCGGCGCAAAGGCGGTCAACTGTGTCAACTGGTCCGGCATGGGCGAGATCGAATGGTTCGATGATATCGCCGCAACGGGCGCGCGCTCGATCAAGATCATCAAACCGTATGACGACGAAAAAATGGTGCTCGACCGCATCGACCGTGCAGAAGCCGCAGGCGCTTTCGCCGTCGGCATGGACCTCGACCACTCCTTTGGCGGCGACGGAAACCCGGACCATGTCATCGACTGGATCATGCGTCCGCGCACGATGAAGGATCTCGAAGGCTACGTCAAACGCACGAAGCTTCCGTTCATCATCAAAGGTGTGTTAAGCGCCGTTGACGCGAAAAAATGCCTCGAAATCGGCGTTCAGGGTATCGTCGTTTCGCATCACCACAGCCTGATGTCCTCTGCTGTTCCGCCGCTGATGGTTCTTCCGGAAATTGCCGAAGTGATCGGCGGCCGCATCCCGATCTTCGTCGACTGCTGCTTTGAAAACGGCATGGATGTGTTCAAAGCACTGGCGCTCGGCGCAACTGCCGTTTCCGTCGGCCGCCCGGTTATGCAGCCGATCCTCGATAACGGTGCAGAAGGCGCTGCCGAGACGATCCGCGCCATCACCGCAGAGCTCAAAGGCACCATGGCACGCACCGGCTGCAAAACGCTCGCCGATATCGACAAATCGCTTCTTTGGCACAAGAGCGGCAGAAGAATGTAACCCTGTACAAACAAAAGACCCGGTTGAAACCGGGTCTTTTTTATTCGCTTGCTTTCGATTCGTTTTCCATATCCACGATGATACCGATCAGCATATTCTCGCCGTATTCGGTCAGCTCATCGAGCGTGCAGGGTACCTTGCCCAAAAACCAGTCGCAGTACAAACTCGAGAGACCGCCGGCGCAAAAGCGCATCGCCATCGCATATTTCGTGCGGTCGATGCCAAAGCGCTTGTCGTTTTGCATCAGATAGTCAAGCACCGTGTTTACAAGCTGTTCGCGCAGCAGCACCGATACGTTCGAGCACATGATCTTCCTGTAAAAATCGAGATCTTCCTCAAGGATCATCTGCACGCGGCGCAGCAAAAGTGCCGGAAGCACCTCGGGCACGATCGGCTGTTCGTCGATCGCATCGCGTATGGTGGAAAAGGTCTGCTGGATCAGGTTGTTGAGCACGTCCGGGATATCCGCATAGTGTGCATAAAACGTGCCGCGGTTCAGCTCGGCTTTCCGCACCACGTCGGACACGGTGATCTTATCGAGCGGCTTTTCCAGCAAAAGATCGGCGAGCGCGGAATTGATGAGCTTTCGCGAGCGGATGGCGGAGCGATATTCGGCTTTGGCCATACAAAAAATCCTTCTTTCAAAATCAGACAAAACAGCCGGATCTGTTCAAAATCCGCTGAATATCGAAATATTGATGATTGCGTTTTTCTCTTGTTCCATTATAATAAAATCGGGCACAAAATGCAATACGTGTCTGATTTTGTTATTATGCATACTCTTATCGATTTTTGATATACCCGCAAAGGAGAACGTATGAAAAGCAGGAAGCAAAACGACAACTTTATGCGCAGGGTGTCGCAGTTTATCGTCGATAAACGCGGTGCGATCTTTTTGATCTATATCGCGGCGGCGATCTTCTGCGTTTTTTCGGCAGGCTGGACAAGGGTCGAAAACGATGTCACCACCTATCTTCCGGAGGATACCGAGACACGTCAGGGCTTTGTTGCAATGAACGATAACTTCGCAACCGTCGCTTCCGCGCGCGTCATGGTCTCGAATATCACATACGACGAAGCGCTTAAGATCAACGATTCGCTCGCCGGTGTCAAAGAACTCGCGATGTGCTCGTTCGATGCAACCGAAAAGCATTATAAGGATGCCGCGGCGCTCTTTGAGCTCACCTTTGCAAACGGCGCAAACGACGAATCCACCGTTGCCGCAATGAACGAGGTCCGCGCACTTCTGGAAGGCTACGACGTGCATATCGACACAACGATCGGTCACAGCGATATCGCAATGCTCAACGACGAAATGACCACGATCCTGCTCGTTGCCGTTGTCATCATCCTCGTCGTCTTAACGCTCACCTCCCGCGCATATATGGAGGTTCCGGTCCTGCTGATCACATTCGGTGCAGCGGCGCTTCTTGGCACCGGCACGAACTTCATCTTTGAAAAAATCAGCTTTATCTCCGATTCCGTTGCGGTTGTTTTACAGCTTGCGCTCGCAATCGACTATGCGATCATCCTCTGCCACCGCTTTTCCGATGAACACGAGACAAAACCGGCACGCGAAGCCGCGATCGATGCCCTCTCGAAAGCGATTCCGGAGATTGGCGCATCTTCTCTCACGACTATTTCCGGTCTTTTCGCGCTCGGCTTTATGAAATTCGGCATCGGCCTCGATATGGCGATGGTCCTCATCAAAGCGATCATCTTCAGCCTGATCTCCGTTTTCACACTGATGCCGGGGCTGCTCGTTCTCTTTGCACCGCTCATTGATAAAACCAAACATAAAAAGCTCCTGCCGAACATCACCGCGCTCGGCAAATTCGCCGTCAAAATGCGCGGCGTGATCCCGCCGGTGTTCGCGCTCGTTCTCGTTGCCGCGTTCATCCTCTCGGGTATGTGCCCGTATTCGTACAACTATTTTGATATGAAGACCGCCAAAATGACCGAACAGCAGGAGGCGTATTTCGCCATCCAGGAGACGTTCGGTGTGAGCAACATGGTCGCCGTTTTGATCCCGTCGGGCAATTACGAAGCCGAACAGGCGCTTCTTGAAGATTTCAACGCCCGCGATGAGATCGAAAGCACGATGGGTCTTGCCGGTATTGAAGCGATCAACGGCTATAAGCTCGGCGATTCGCTCAACCCGCGCGAATTGAGCGAGCTGATCGGTCTCGACTACGAGATCGTCGAGGTGCTCTACGGCGCATACGCCGCCGAGCACAGCCAGTACGGCGCCGTCATCAACGGATTGAGCCAGTACCGCGTTCCGCTTTTTGATATGTTCATTTTCTTAAAAGACCAGATGGACGCATATAACATCGACCTTGGCGATATGGCGGGTGATATCGGCGGTATGCTCGATATGCTCACCACCGCGCAAAAACAGATGCAGACCGATAAATACAGCCGTATGGTCATCTATCTGAATCTCCCGCTTGAAACGGACGAGACGTTCGATTTCCTTTCCACCATGCGCAAAATCATCGGCAAATACTACGAAGATGACTACTACATCATCGGCAACTCGACGAGCTCGCGCGACCTTGCCGCTTCGTTTGAGACGGATAACCTGCTCATTTCCCTGCTCTCGATCGCGTTTGTCGCACTCGTTTTGCTCCTTACGTTTAAATCCTTTGCGCTTCCGGTTCTGCTCATTCTGGTTATTCAGGGCAGTATCTGGATCAACTTCTCCTTCCCGGTTCTGATGAACACCCCGCTTTACTTCCTCGGCTATCTCATCGTCAACGCGATCCAGATGGGCGCAAACATCGACTATGCGATCGTTATCTCCAGCCATTATCAGGAGAAAAAGAAAGAAATGCCGCATAAAAAGGCGATCATCGCCGCACTCAACGCCGCTTTCCCGACCGTTTTCACTTCCGGCACGATGATGGCGGCGGCAGGTATGCTGATCGGCAATATGTCCGCACAGCCGGTCGTTTCGATCATGGGCATCTGTGTCGGCCGCGGCACGATCGTCTCGATCATTCTCGTTCTCTTCATCCTTCCGGCGATCCTCGTTCTCGGCGATTCGATCATCGAAAAAACGAAGTTCAGAATCAAAGGCTTCGGCGCACCGCCGGTAACCGAGGCGGTCGGAACGGTCCGCGTTTCCGGTCGTGTCCGCGGCTATATCTCGGGTGAAGTCGACGGCAATTTCGACGGTATCATCCGCGGCGAGCTGAACGCCGCCGTATCCACCGATACCGACATTCAAACCGACCCCACAGCCGAAGAATCCGAAGGAGGTGCCGCAAATGAATAAGCGTTTCTCTGCACTTTTTCTCGCGCTCTGTCTCCTTTTCTCTCTCGCACTTCCCGTTTCGGCCAACGAAACCGCGGATGTCACGATCGGCTCCGCACAGGATTTTCTCATCTTTGCGCAAAGCTGCCGCCTCGATACATACAGCGAAGGTCTCACCGTCTCGCTGAATGCCGATATCGATCTCACCGGCGAGAGCTTTGACGGCATCCCGTTTTTCGCCGGAACGTTTCTCGGCAACGGCCATACAGTAAGCGGTGTTTCCATCCGGTCGGAGGGTTCTTCGATCGGTGTCTTCCGCTATCTTACCTCCTCCGCCTCCGTGTTAAACCTCACCGTCAAAGGCGAGATCATTCCAAAAGGCACGCGCACGACCGTCGGCGGTATCGTCGGCGAAAATGCCGGAACGCTCCGCGGCTGCAGCTTTTTTGGCACGGTATCGGGTCTTGAAAAAGTCGGCGGCATCGCCGGTGTCAACACCGTAACCGGTCTGATCGAATCCTGCGACGCAAACGGCGTTGTCAGTGGTAAACACAATGCCGGCGGCATCACCGGCATCAACAACGGCGTCATCCGCGACAGCTGGAATACTTCCGCGGTCAACAACACCGCCGAAGAAAACACCGTCAATATCGGTGATATCACCGTCGACTCCATCACCGGTTCCGAGGCGGCAAACACCGTAACGGATATCGGCGGCATCGCCGGCGCAAACAGCGGTGTCATCCGCAGCTGCGATAACCGCGGCGCGGTCGGCTATCCGCACATGGGCTATAACGTCGGCGGTATCGCGGGCAGCCAGAGCGGCTATATCACCGCGTGCGAAAACAGCGGCGTGATCTGCGGCAGAAAAGAAGTTGGCGGTATCGTCGGACAGATCGAGCCGTACACCGTCCTCTCCTTCAGTGCCGATACCCTGCAGATCTTAAACGGTCAGCTCTCCACGCTTGATTCCATGATGAACAGCACCCAGCAGGAGCTGCAAAACGGCACCAACAACGTAAAAACACAGGTCGGCGCGATCCGCGACCATGTCAAAAACGCGCAGGATGCGCTCGGTTCGCTCGAACCGGACTTCAATTTTGAAGACGACGAGACGTATCTCGACCGTGTTCTCGCCGCACAGAGCACGCTCAGCAGCAGTATGAGCGGTGTACAGCAGTCCGCCGGAAATATCCGCAGCGATATCACCGGCACGGTCAATTCGCTCACAACCCGCGTGGAAGCGATGCTCGGTCAGGTGGAAACCATCGGCAATACGCTCAAAAACCCGACTGCAAACCTCGGCGGCAGCTTCACCGATATTTCAAACGCCGATACCTCCGCCGATAAAACCGGCAAGGTTGAAGCCTGCAAAAACACCGGTTCCGTTCAGGCGGACCGCAACGGCGGCGGTATCGCCGGTGCGATCGCGATCGAAAACGAACTCAATCACGAGGATGATTTTGAAGTAACCGGCAATACCACACTGCATTTTGAAGGCGAACTCCGCGCCGTGCTCACCGACTGTGAAAACAGCGCTTCTGTCTCCGTTATGAAGCAAAACGGCGGCGGCATCATCGGTCTGCAGTCGCTCGGTCTTGTCAGACACTGCACGAGCAGCGGCGCGGTCGAAGCGATCGACGCCGATCATGTCGGCGGTATCGCAGGAAAGAGCACAAGCTGGCTCACCGCGTGCTATGCCCGCTGTTCGATCAACGGCAAAACGTTCGTCGGCGGCATCGCAGGCAGCGGCGTCAACGTCTCCTTCTGTCGCGCTATGACGCAGATCAGCGGTGTCGAAAAATCCGGCGGCATTTTGGGCGCTTCCGATTCGCTGGAGAATATCACCGATAACGTCTATCTGAGCGTCGGCGGCGACCTTGGCGGCATCGACGGCATCAGCTACGACAAACGCGCGCAGACGCTCGGCAAAAACGAGTTCCTGGCGCTCGATAACCTTCCGGATATGTTCACCTCCGTGTTCGTCACATTCCGTTATGAAGACGGCTCCGAGGTAACCGTCGGCATGGAACCGGGCGCACCGCTTCTGCCGTCCGCCGTTCCGACCATTCCGGCAAAAGCCGGACACATCGCATCCTGGAAGGATCTCGACACGTTCGATACCTCCGCGATCTGGTTCGACACTGCGTTTGACGCGCAGTATGTCGCGCACGACGCCGTCATCCGCAGTCTGCTGCTGAGAAAAGGCACCGTGCATCCGATTCTGCTCGTTCAGGGTGACTTCCCGCTCGGCGATTCCGTCACTTTGCGTGAATACAAAGGCGATACCCTTTCGGATATCGAAGACGTGATCGAAGCGTGGACGTATACGCTTCCGGCGGAAGGCACCGCAAGCAAGCTCCGTTTCTGCATCCCGCAGGAATATCAGGACAAAGCGCTTCTCGCCTTCGTTTTGGATGAATCGGGCGAATGGGTCAAAGCCGAAACCGCAGTAAACGGCAGTTATCTCGTGTTTGAGATCGCAAACGGTGAGACGACCTTCTGCATCGCGAAAGCGCCGTTTGATCCGCTCCCGTATATTCTGATCGGTGCAGGCGCTCTCCTCTTCCTCCTGCTCGTCCTCATCATCGCGCTCGTTCACAGAGCAAAAAAGAAAAAGGCACAGCAAGCATAAAAACAAAGAGAAGGTTCGTTCTCGGAACGAACCTTCTCTTTTCTGTTTGTAAGTCGGATCTTTCGTTTTTATTCGTCGTCCGCCGCCGCTGCGTGATATCTCGGCTTTGTGAGTTTTTTGAGCAGACTGGAAAGCGGCAGGATCAAAAGACCGGCGGCACAGTTGCCGACCGCGTGCATGATATCCCACGGAAAACCGACCGCGATCCATGCGAGCATCTGCTCAAAATCGAGGTGGAACAGCAGCGCCTGCATCGGCGCATAGAGCGTGCCGTAGGACAACCCGTGCAGTGCACAGACAAGCGGATAGACGATGCAGGCCGCCATCTTCGGCATATTTTTCGGCAGCAGCATCGTGATGCCCCAAAGAACCGTCCAGATGTACAGATACGGCACCCACCAAAGACCGAATCCGCCGTAAAGGCCGGTCAGCAGTGCGAAAATATAGATCGGAACAAGCGCCTTTTTCCGGAACGCAACGGTATAGATCATCGTGAGCGCACCGATCAGATGGACGTTCGGCAGAGCATCCATAATGACCTTTGAACAGAACATCAGTGTTCCCAGCATTGCGAACACGACCATTTCCGTTACGCTCAAAAACGGCTTTTTCTTCATATTATTTCGTGCGTACAAGGCGGTAGTCGGCGCTCTCGTCGATCTCGGTCATATCAACGCCGGTCATCGCATATTCTTCGCCGATATAGAAAGCCCAGTACGTCTGATCCACGTCGTAATCCGCGAGCATACCGTTTACTTTCTTGACGTACAGACCGAAATCACCCGGGTCACCTTCAAGGAGCTTGTGCTCCATCAGCGCCGCGCCAACGGTGTCGGCATCGGTATGGATCGTAAACGTAACCGTCTTTTCGCCGGCCGTTACGTCAACTTCGATCGTCTTTGCGCCTTCGCCAAGCTCTTTGTTTTCGGTAAAGACAGCGCTTTTCCAAAGCTCATCGTCGGCGGTCGGCTGACTGCACGCCGCAAAGCTCATCATGAGTGCGAGCGCCAAAAGCAGGGTGAGTGTGGTTTTTACAATTCGTTTCATAGGGTTATCATCCTTTCTGTATTACAAAAGGACAAAATAAAAGCACCCTTCCGCGGGTGCTTTTTTCGCATGATAAAACCGGTCTGCCGAAAAACCGGAACAAAGCCGCAGCAATGCCGCAGCTTTTACACACGAACTCTCCCACGTTGCCCAAGAGCCTTTTATGTGTCACAGACCGGCAAGCATTCCGACTTGATCCGCTTTTGCGGAAGTTACGGCAATGGCTGTTGCTGCGGATTTTCACCGCGATTCCCTTACCCCCTAACGTACTGTCGATGCAGCACGTCCGACAACAAACGGGCTGATCCCGTTTCGATGATCTGCGTTTATTCTTTTGCTGACCGTATTATATCACACGGCTGTTTTCTTTTCAAGCGGAAGATACCGATTTCGGAGAGCGGGATCTGCACAAGCAGAATCGCCGCAAACAAAACGACACAGCCGATGATCTCCTGTGCGTTCATCTGCTCGCCCAGGATCAATACACCGGCAAGCACCGCAAATACGGACTCAAGACTTAAAATAAGCGATGCCACCGTCGGGTCGGTGAACTTCTGCGCAACGATCTGACAGGTATAGCCGACACCGCTCGATACGATGCCGCAGTAAAGGATCGGTATAAGCGCCGAAACGAGCTTTTCCACCGTCGGTGTCTCGGTGAAAAATGCGATCACGCCCGAGCATACCGCGGCAGTCAGAAACTGCAGCGCCGAAAGCGCAACCGGGTCGCTCTTTTGCACGAAGTAATCACAGCAGAGGATGTGTCCGCTGAACATCACCGCACAGAGCATGATCCACATATCACCCTGCGCAAAGGAAAATCCGTCTTTGACACAGAGCAGATACATTCCGGCAACGCCGATCAAAACCGCGATCCATACGCGCGCGGTGCTCTTTTTGCGAAACAGCAAAAGGTTCACCACCGGCACGAACAGCATATACATCGAGGTGAGAAATCCGGCTTTTCCGGCGGTCGTCTGTGTAACGCCGATCTGCTGAAACATCGTTGCCGCGGTCAAAAACGCGCCGCAGCAAACACCGCCCAAAAGCGTGTTCGCTCTCTTTTTGCGTACCTCAGCCCGTGGAACATCCGGTTTTCCC
This sequence comes from Oscillospiraceae bacterium, assembly GCA_045133675.1. Taxonomy (GTDB): domain Bacteria; phylum Bacillota; class Clostridia; order Oscillospirales; family Ruminococcaceae; genus Paludihabitans. Next base: position 9,556 of record JBGUUS010000002.1, read on the forward strand.
TTTTTCTTATTCAAAATGAGCGCCACCGCGCCAACCGACACAAACGCCAGCACCGACCGCGCCGCGTTGAACGTGATCGGCTCGATCGACTCCATACCCACGCGCTGAAATACAAACGCCGTACCCCAGATCAGCGCCGTTAATATAAGCAGGATGTTTCCTGTTTTTCTTTGTTTTGACAACTCTGTTTTTCCTCTGATTTTCTGCGTGATTTTGCACTTCACTCTTGCAAAATCAACGCGACTGCTGTATAGTATATAATAATTTCATCATAAAGTAAATATAAGGATATTCAACATATCATTAAGTAAAACTGAAAGTGAGAGAGTTATGGACACCGCACGTTACAAAGCATTTTTAACCGCCGCCGAAACCGGAAGCATCCGAAGCGCCGCCGAGATCCTGGGCTATACCTCCTCGGGCATTTCCCAGCTGATCCACGCGCTGGAAAGCGAGCTCGAACTCACGCTTTTTCTGCGCGGTAAAAAAGGTGTAACGCTCACCGCGGCAGGCGAAAATATGCTTCCGGTGATCCGCTCGCTTTTGTCGCAGGAAAACCGTCTGATGCAGCTCGCCTCCGAATTAAACGGCAGTGTCTCCGGCACCATCAATATCGCCGCATATTACAGCCTCACCTATGCGTGGATGCCGCAGGTCATCAGCGTGTTTCAGACCACTTTTCCGAAAGTCCGCATCAACCTCTACGAAGGCACACAGAACGATATTCAGGAGCGCCTGCTCAGCGGACGCGCCGATATCGCCTTTTTCAACGACTCCACAATGACCGGAAAATACGATTTTATCCCGCTTGTGGACGATCCGATGCTCGCGGTTGTGCCAAAAAGCCATCCGATGGCCAAGCGCTCCGTTTTCCCGATCGAAGCGTTCAAAGGCGAACGCTTCATCATGCCCGAACACGGCTATGATTTCGACGTGCTCGATATTTTAAGCAGCAAAAACGTCACACCCGATATCTATCTCTCCACGCTCGATGCGCACATCCTGCTCGAAATGGTCAAAAAGGAGCTCGGTGTCAGCATCGTAAACGGCACCTGCCTGCAGCGTGAACACGCCGCCGACGGTGTGTGTGTCATTCCGCTTTCTCCGCCGAAATCCATCCGGATGGGCATCGCGGTGCTCTCTTTAAAAGATGCGGCGCCCGCCGTCCGCAAATTCGTCGAGGTCGCAAAAGAGGTCATCGCAGGACTTATATAATTCGTCCGCTTTTCTTGACGGCACTTTCGCGTTATGTTATAGTGTAAGTAACGAAAAAACTGTGATTCGAGGTGCTTTTATGCTCGAAGCCATCTTTTCCATTTTCACCACGTTCGATTTCGCTGCATTTCCTGCCGCATTTTTCTCCCTGTTCGATTTTTCAACATACACGCTTTTCACGTGGGCTGCATTCGCACTCACCGTCATCGGTATGGTCCTCTCGCTGTTCTTCTGGCTGAACCGGGACATACGCAAGCAACTCAATCTCGGCGGTGCGCTCTCGTTTTTCTTCACGGCTGCAATCGGAACGGTTCTGATGCTTTCGATGAACGGTCTGCTGATCCATAACACAGGATTTATGTGGATTCCGGTTCTCCTGCCGGCCATCATCAATCTCTTCCTCCTGCGTGAATACTGCGGCGCTTTCTTCGGTATTGGTGCTGCTGTGGCGTTCGGTTCGTTCCTGCTTCTTGGTTTTCTCCTTCCGCAGGATATGCCGATTGGCGATATGGTCCTGGCATCCTGCTCACAGGCGATTCCGTTCTCCGGTTTGGTTATGCAATACGTTATCATCTTCACCGATATTGCCGAAAACGGGCTTTATCCGAAAAAGCCAAGACGCAACGGCAGGAAAAGAGGCCGTCTGGCGGATACGTATTATACCAAAAAACGCCACGCTGAACGTGCCGTGCCAAAGAGCAAACCGTCCTCTTCGCGCACTTCGTCCTATTCTTCCTCGGGTTCGTCCTATTCATCGTACGATTCCGGCTATAAAGATGTAAATGCATCCCGTGCCGAATTGCAGAACCAATTCATCCACGGCCGTCTCTCGCTCGCCGAAAAAGAACGCCTCGCAAAAGAGCATAACGACAAATATTTCGATGCTGTGCGCGTGGATGAAAACGGTCTGTATCAAAACGTCTACGGTCATCCGGACGACTTCAAACAGGATCTCAGCCAGGACTGATCTTCGTACATATTGGCCTTTGTGCCTTCGATAAAACGCGATTTTTCTATAACGAAAGGGGTATTCCTATGAAAAAAGCACTGATTTTCCAGGGTGGCTGGGACGGTCACGAACCGCAGCTCACCTCCAAACGCTTCGCACGCCTGCTTGAAAAAAACGGCTACGAATGCACGATCACCGATACGCTTGATACGCTCGGCGATCTCGACTATCTGATGGGTCTTGATCTGATCGTTGCCTGCTGGACGATGGACCGCATCAACCACGATTACGTTGTAAACGTAGCAAAAGCGGTTGGCGCAGGTGTCGGTCTTGCCGGCTGCCACGGCGGTATGTGCGATGCCTTCCGCGAGGATACGGAATGGCAGTTCATGACCGGCGGTCAGTGGGTCAGCCATCCGGGCGGCGACGGCGTGGAGTACACGGTCAACATCTGCCACGGCTCCAGCCCGATCACCGAAGGTCTCTCCGATTTCCCGGTCAGCAGTGAGCACTACTACCTGCATATCGACCCGGCAATCGAGGTTCTTGCGACAACCCGTTTCCCGTCCGTCTCCTACTATCATATCTCCAACAAGCCGGTTGATATGCCAGTCGCATGGACGAAATTCTGGGGCAACGGTCGCGTGTTCTATACCTCGCTCGGTCATCACGACGACGTGTTCGATAAATCGCCGAACGCCGAGATCCTGATGGAGCGCGGAATGCTCTGGGCGGGCGAAGGCAAACAGTATGCCATCGACCACAACCTCACCACCGAGCGCTTTGAAAACACCGCAAAAATGTACTGATCCCAATAACACCAAAAGGTCGGTTCCAATCGGAACCGACCTTTTTTCTGTGCGTATTTTGCGGATCAGTTTTTGATAACCAGAATCTCGTACGGGCGGAAATTCTCGGCGCGGTCTTTGTAGTTTGCCAGAACAACTTCGCCTGCCGGAACTTCGATTGCGTTTTCGTTCTCAAAGTTTACGATAACGGTCATTTTCTCGCCTTCGTAAACGCGCTCGAATTTAAAGAACGTGTCCTCCGGTTTCGAAAGAACGGTGAAATCACCGAGAAGGATCGCATCCGAACCGCTGCGCAGTTTCAAAAGCTGCTGATAGAAGCGGAAAACGGATTTTTCCGAAGCGCGGTCTTTTTCGAGATTTACGTTTTTGTATTCGCTGTGCGTGGTGATCCACGGTTTTGCCGTCGAGAAGCCGCTGTACTCCTCGCCGTTCCAGCACATCGGGCGGCGCGTGCAGTCGCGGCTGCCGAAGTTCGAACGTGCCAGTGCTTTTTCCTTGCCGATCACCGGCTCTTCCTCTTTATAGAGGTTGACGGTCTCGATATCGTCGAAATGCTCGATGGAATCGTAGTTCGGAAGCGGTGTGCCGAATTCCTGACCCTGATAGATGAACGGAACACCGCGCAGGGTGTAGAACATCGTTGCGATGCAGGTTGCACTCTCATAGTGGTAGTTCTTGTCGTCGCCCATACGTGCGATGAACTGTGCGTTGTCGTGGTTATCGGTGAACAGCGAATAGAGCAGATCGTGCTCATAGGTGAGGTTCTGCCATTTGATCAGGATATCGCGCGCACCGGTCAGGCTCGTCGGAACTGCCTCATATTTCGTGTTGCGGCCGAGTTCCAGGTGATCGAACTGGAACAGGGTGGTGAGCTCCTTGCGCTCTGCGGCACAGTGACGGTTTACTTCCTCGATGCTGCTTGCCCAGCATTCACCGACGGTGAACAGGTGGTCGACATTTTCGCGGCCGAACAGCTCGTTGATATACTCGTGCAGGTGCGGACCAAAGCAGTTGTACAGGTTCATATCCTTCGAGATCTGGTCGATAACGTCGATGCGGAAGCCGTCAACGCCGAGCTCTGCCCAGAAATCAACAACCGCTTTCATCTCCTCGCGAACTTTCGGGTTGTCCCAGTTCAAGTCCGGCTGCTCGATCGCATAGGAGTGCAGGTAGTACTGGCCTCTTTCTTCGCAGTACTGCCATGCGCTGCCGCCGAAAACGCTTGTCCAGTCGTTCTGCGGCTCGTCGAACCAGTAGTAGTAGTCGCTGTACGGGTTATCCTTGCCTTTTTTCGACTCTTTAAACCACATATTCTCGGAGGAGGTGTGGTTCGGAACCAGGTCCATGATGATCTTGATGCCGCGTTCGTGTGCCTCTTTGATGAGCTCTTTCATATCGTCCATCGTGCCGAACTCGTCCATGATGTCGCGGTAGTCTGCAATATCATAGCCGTTGTCAACGTTCGGGCTCTTATAGCACGGGCACATCCAAACGGCGTTCACGCCGAGCTCTTTGAGGTAATCGAGCTTGCTGATGATACCGCGGAGATCGCCGATGCCGTCGCCGTTGGAATCTTTAAAGCTGCGCGGATAAATCTGATAAATAATCATTTTTGCGCAATCCATATACTTTTTCGTCAACATAATATATCCTCCTGTTAATCGGTTTTAAACCGTGTATTCCGTTCGTTTGATGATTTCCATCTGCATCGCCTTGTCGAGCATGACAAAATTGTCCGAGAAGCCGCCGACGCGCACGATGATATCCTTGTGTTTTTCCGGATGATCGAGCGCATCGAGAAGCACCGCCGGGTCGACCACGTTGATCTGCAGCTGGCTTCCGCCCTGCATGAAATAGACTTCGATCAGCTTTCTCACCTTCGCGGCCGCTTCCTCCGTTTTGAAGTTCGCTTTGTCCAGCCGCAGATTGAGCACGCATGTGCCCGCGCACTTACCCTGATTGAGCGAGAGCGCCGCACCCATAACCGAGGTCGGACCTTCCGTGTCGGTACCCTGCATCGGTCCGCAGCAGTCCGCCGTCGCTTCTCCGGCTTTTCTGCCGTCCGGTGTTGCACCAACGCGGTATCCGCTCGAGATCCAGTCGACCCAAAGGATGATCGCCGGCATATAGCGGCCGACATATCCGTCGTTTCTTCTCCAGCAGCGCAGCTCCATCACGCGGTCGAACGTGAATTCCATCAGATCGTTCGCGAGCTTATTGAGCTTCGGATCGTAGTTTCCGAACTTCGTGACGTTTTTGCACTTGGCGTGGATCGCCTCGTAGCCTTCAAAATCGGCGATCAGTGCCTGTAAGAATGTCTCTTTCGAAAAATCGCCGAGTTTTCCTTCATAATACTGCTTTACGGTATAAAGCGCGTTGATCGTGTTCGACGTCGAATAGAGATTCGTCGAGTCGAAGTTATACACCGCACCGCCCGCGCCAAAGCCTTTTCCGTTTTGGATACAGCCGTCGACAAAGAGCGAGCGCACCATCTGCGGCAGGTGCAGACCTTCCGCAAGCTGTCTTACGTTGATCTGCGTCTCCATATCGCGCACAGTCAGCGCGATCTCCGCTTTCACTTTCTCATAAAACGCTTCAAACGTATCGCAGGTGAGAAAATGGTTATAAAGTGTCTGTTCAAACACGTCGAGCATGACGTACTGCACCCAGGTCGAGTCGCACATCGTCTTGCCCTGAATCAGCACCTCCGAACAGCCGCCGAATACGTAATTCACCGCATCGTGATACGGAATATCGTAATCCGCCGTGTGCTTTTCGAGGAAAAGCTCCTCGTTGACGATTGCCGGCTGGGCATCGCCTTTTGCGATATTTTCAAGCAGCTGTTTCCAGAGCGAATCCGGCATATCGCGGCGGATGCGAAGCGTCACGTTCGGCTGGCGCAGTCCGCTGATCGCGCGGACACAGATCTCAGTGAGTGCATTATAGCTTGCCGTGCCGTCTGCGTTCGTTCCGCCGATCGTCACGTGCCATGCGCCCGGATGACCGCACTGGCTATCCATCTCTTCAAACAGCACCCGGATGAGGTGATACGCCTCCTCCGGCGTGGTTTTTCCTTCGGCGAGATCTTTTTCGTAATACGGATATAAGTAGTGGTCGAGCCTGCCCGGTTCGAAGCAGGCGGACAGATACATACCGGCACTGCACGAAACATACGCCTCATAAAAGCTCTCTGCCGGCTGTAAAGGCACTTTCCTTAACGCATTGATCAAACGGCCGAGCGTCTCTTTATCGCCCGTATAATTTTCGTATTTTGCCTCCAGATCGGCGACAAACCGCGCGATATAGTCCTCATAACCGTCGAGCATATCGAGCAGACCTTCTTCAAAGAGCTGTTTTTCGCTGTCCGCGCCTTCCAGCTCGCGCTCGATGCGTCCGCGGTACGATGCAAGACCTTCGTGCAGCAGCCGTTCGATGTCGATGACGTTGTGTGTGCCGCCGTGGTTATAGCGGCAGCGGCTGATGTTGCCTCTTGCCGCATTGCAGTCCGCGATCACAGCGCCAACGATATATTTCTCCACGCGGTTTTCGCATTTTTCATAAAGGCGTTTGAACTTCTCTTCATCGAACTCCACACCGCCGTCTGCACGGTAGTATAAGCCGTAGCCGTTTGCGTCATCCTCCGGCGCCTTGCTGTACATAAAGTCGGCATATCCGCTCATGAACGGCTGACCGTCCTTATATTCCGGAAATCCGAGATGCTCCAGCACATAGCGGCCTGCGCGTGCGCCGCGGCGTGCAACCGTTTCGTTTAAGTTTTTATAAAACAGAGCCGCCGAAAAAAGACCGTGCTTTTTCAAAAAGCGCGCGTGATTGGAAAGCATCAGTTCGTTATCGAGCAGCATTTCGCTTTGCTTCATCTTCGGTCTCCCTCCCCGATTGCTTCTTTGAGCATCCTGTTCCATCCGGCAATCTCTTCACCCGTCGGAACACGGAATTCCTCGCTTTTGGCGCCGTACCGCGTCGTTTTTCCCTGACCGAGTTTGTGGTACGGCATCAGCTGGATACCCGCCGCGTTTTGCAGCGCGTTATACAACTTGGAAAGCGCTTCAAAATGCGATTTTCTGTCGTTTACGCCCGGTATGATCGGACAGCGCACCATCACGCGCTTGCCCATCTCATCGAGCTTTTTGATATTTGCAAGCGGCAGTTCGTTGGAAATGCCGGTGTATTTTCTGTGATTTTCATCGTCTGTTTCCTTGATATCGAACAAGAACAGATCGGTTACCTCCGCGATACGTTTTAACACATCAAACGCAACCGCGCCGGAGGTCTCAACGGCAAAATGGATACCCGCCTCTTTCGCGAGCGCGCCGAGCGCATATACGAAATCCGGCTGCAAAAGCGGCTCACCGCCCGAAACGGTAATGCCGCCGTCCGGGAGATAAAACATCCTGTCCGCAAGCGCGATTTCGAACACGTCCTGTGCCGTCATCGCCTCGCCGCAGAACGAGAGCGCACCGTATTCACACGCCGAAATGCACGTTCCACAACGGATACAGCGCTCTCTGTCGATCAGATGCGCATTTTCCGCGAAGGAATGTACACCGTTTTCGCAGATACTTTCGCATCTGCGGCAAAACGCACAGTCCGCGTCGCTGTATGCAAGCGCCGGCTCCCTGGAAAGGCCTTCCGGGTTGTGGCACCACGCACAGCGCAGATGACAGCCTTTTAAAAAGACGGTCGTGCGGATCCCCGGTCCGTCATCGGTACAGAATTTCTGGATATGAAAAACCGTTGCCGAAATATCGGCTGCATTCTTCGTCATGCGCGCACCTCCTTTTTCGCCATTTTGATTGTACCATAAGCAGGAAAAAAATCAACCGGAAATGAAGAAATCGGCCTCCGGTTTTGCCGGAAGCCGATCTTTTTTGTGTTACCACCGCCGGTTTTTCACGTCGGGGCATTTCATCTTTTTATACGCCGCGCGGAACTCGACGTAACAGCCGCATTTCAAGCACACGCCGGAGATCAGATGATCGCACGCTTTGCACGCGCTGAGCCGCTTTTGATAGAGTGTGTCGTCCGCCTTCTCTTTTTCGGGCAGCTTTTCGATCCGTTCCGTTATGCTTTTGAGCACATCTTCTTCCGCCGCTTCCCGCAGCAGACAGCGCTTGCACTCCGCCATATCAGCGAACCGTGAATTTTACGACACTGCACGGCGGGATAACGGTCTTAAAGCCGTCTGCCAGCAGTTCAACATCGGTGAATTCCTTGATCGAAACCACGTCTTTTTCCTCGAACGTGTTGTGGTCGTGTGCCTCGCCGGTTACGATCTCGGCTTTTACCTCGCTTGCTTTAAAGTCCGCGATCTGACAGCAGATCTCAGCCGCTTCATCAAGCGATGTGTTAACAACCGTTGCAACGATCGTGCCGTCCGCTTTTACGGAAGCACTCTCGATCAGCTGCGGCGTTTTGCCGTCGCCGAGCATCTTTGTCGTCAGGTACGAACCGAGCAGTGTGTTGTCGTGGTGCTCTTTGAAGAGCTTGAATACAAAATACGTCGGGGTCAGCAGCATCTCTTCGCCATCGGTCAGCGCAACCGCCTGCAAAACGTTGATCGTCTGCGCGATATTCGCCATACGGACGCGGTCGGAGTGCTTGTTGAAGATATTGAGCGTGAGACCGGCAACGATCGCATCACGCAGCGAGCTCTGCTGATAGAGGAAGCCCGGATTCGTGCCTTCTTCCACGTGGTGCCAGGTACCCCATTCGTCAACGACCAGCGGAATCTTTTTCTCCGGGTCATAGCGGTTCATGATCTCGCCGTGGCGGCGGACAAGCTCCTCCATGAAATACGCCTTGCCGACCGTCTCATAATAAGCCGCTTCGTCAAACTCGAGCGCCTTTGCCGATGTCCACGTATAGTAGTGGAGCGCAAGACCCTGCATATTATTGCCCTGTTTCATCAAAACTTCGGTCCAGTTATAGTCCTCGCCATTCGGACCGCACGCGATCTTCTGGATCGGCTCCGCGCCGTTATAGTTGCGCACATATACCGCATAACGGCGGTACTGATCGGCATAGAACTCCGGACGCATATCGCCGCCGCAGCCCCAGTTTTCGTTGCCGACACCGAAAAAGCGAACGCGCCACGGTTTGTCCTGTCCGTTTTTGCGGCGCAGATCCGCCATCGGCGAAACGCCGTCAAACGTCATGTATTCGATCCACTCGCTCATCTCCTGCACTGTGCCGGAACCGACGTTGCCGGTGATATATGCGTCACAGCCGATCTGGCGGCAGAGCTCCATGAACTCGTGCGTACCGAAGGAGTTATCCTCCAAAACACCGCCCCAGTGCGTGTTGATCATCTTTTTGCGGTTTTCCTTCGGGCCGATGCCGTCTTTCCAGTGGTATTCGTCCGCAAAACATCCGCCCGGCCAGCGCAGAACCGGCAGACCGATCTCTTTGAGCGCGTTTACTACGTCACAGCGCATACCGTTTACGTTCGGAATCGGCGAATCCTCGCCGACGTAAAGACCTTCGTAAATGCAGCGGCCGAGATGCTCGCTGAAGTTGCCGTAAATATTGCGGTCGATCTTGCTGATCTTCTGATTCGGATTGATGAGATACTTCTCCATATTCTTCCTCCTGATTTATACGTTTGCAACAAGCTTGGTCTTTTTCTTGCCCGGGATGGCTTTCAGTGTTGTGATCAGCTCGTCGAGGTGATCGGTATAAATCTCGCGCGGCAAAACGCCGTATTTGCGGCAGAGCGCCGCAGCATAGCCGACAACCTCACCCATCATACCGCCAGTGCGCATAACGCGTACCGTGCCGAGCGCATCGTGCGATACACTGACGTTTCTGCCCACCATGAACATATTGCGGACATTGCGCGAATACATTGCGCGGTACGGAATAAAGTACGGTTTGTTGAAGTATTCGTGGTATGCGTTTGCAAGGAAAGCATCGCCTTCTTTGAACGCGCCGTAGAACTCTCTGCACGGATAGTGTACATCGAACGTCCAGGTCGAAGCAACACAGCCGTCTTCGGAATAGAGACCTTTCTGTACGTCGCTTTTTGCCAGAACAACGTCGCCGAACAGGCGGCGGGACTCACGCTTGCCTGCAAGGAACGCGCAGTATTCCAGACGGTAGTTCTCATATAAGTGCTCGCTGTTTTTCAGCGCATCCCACGCGCCGTACATCGCACGGAAGTTCGTATCGCGGATATATTCCGCCTCCCAGATCGGGTCGTGCTCATGTCCGCTCTCCCAGAACCAGCAGCCGAGAGCCGCAAGACCTTCCACACCGTAGATATGCACACCCGGTTTGCCCGGGAAATCCACGTCTTTTAAGTTGATCGCCCACGGACACTCCGGGAACTCCTGTTTTTCGCCGGTGTCAACCGGATACCACAGGTTGCTTGCGCCCATGTGTCCGTTCGTGGTCACTTCATAGTCCGCACCCGCGAGATAGCCGAGCGTTGCATCACCGGTGGAATCGGAGAAGAGCGCACCGCGAACCGTAATGCGTTTGCCGTTTTTGTAGTTCCACGCCGTTACGCTCTCGATGCAGTCGCCGTTCATCTGAACGCCCGTTACCGCCCATCCGAGATACAGCGTGATATTTTCCTCCGCCTGCAAAAGTGCAAGCTTCTTGTCGTCTTCATAGTTTTCCAGTGCATTCTCCGGTCCGTAGTGTCCAACCTTCGTCTGCTCCATCTCGTTGATGATGTTGCCGATACCCGGGAACGGCTCAAAGTGTGTCTCGCCGCCGAGCCATACACGAACCTCGGAGCTGTTGTTGCCGCCGACAACCGGACGGTCCTGGATCAGCGCCGTTTTAACACCGCTTCTTGCCGCCGCAAGCGCGGTGCAGATACCTGGCATACCGCCGCCGCAGATAACGAGATCGTAAACCTCGGTCTCCTCCGGTTTTTCGCAAAGGTTGTCGAACACAAACGCGGTTACTTCCTCCGCAGTTTCCGAAAGTGCCGGTGCTTCTTCTTTTGCGAATACGATCATGCCGAAGCGACCTTCAAAGCCGGTCAGATCGTGAACGGCAAGGCGGTGTCCGCCTTTTGTAAGCGTCACTTTTCCGCCGTTTTCGAAGCCCCATTTTTCAGCCTTGCCGCCGAATTTTTCGCCGATTTTTTCTCCGTCAACAAGCAGTTCGAACACGCCCGGTGCCTCTTCTTTTTTCCACGGTGCAACCCAGTTGAAGGTGTAAACGAATACGTTATATTCGCCCGCTTCCTCAACGGTAAATGCAGTCGAAGCATCCGCAACCGGTCTTCCAAGACCGTGTGCCAGCAAATACGGCATACCCATATTCGGGATAAACTCCGTATCGTTCACCCATCCGCCATAATCATCAAACATCGGCGCTGCCAAAACGATCATTTCTTTCGCCGCCATCCTGATCCCTGCCTTCTTTTATTTTTTGTGCGGTTTTCCGCCGCCGCACACAGTATTCTGATTTTATTGTAGCACAACACTATGCCGTTGTCACGAAAAACGCTTCTTTTTATCTCGCTCCGCCGCACTTTTTGTACTTGACAGCCGTGGTATAAAAAGGTATAATATATAGCGTTGTTTCGAGGCGTAGCTCAGTTTGGTAGAGTGCTTGGTTTGGGACCAAGATGCCGCAGGTTCGAATCCTGTCGCCTCGACCAGAAAAGAAGCACCTTTTGTCTACCAGACAAAAGGTGCTTCTTTTCAACTAAATCCACCCTTTCGGGTGGGATAAATCCCACTTTCGTGGGATGAAATCACTTCGTGATGAAATCCGACTTTGTCGGGAGAAGGACGGATTTAATTTCATCTGCGAAGCAGATTTGTGTGTTCTTATGAAGCAAACGGTGAAACCCCCGAACTTGTTGTTTATAAAAAGAGATGACATTACACACCGTTTAGCGCTTCTTTTTATCCAGGCCGCAGGCTTGGCATATCATCATTACAAAACAGAACGCTCACCCGTTATATGCGGGTGAGCGTTCTGTAATTTAACGGCGACATACCGTAGTGCTCGGAAAAACACCGAAAAAAATAATAAGGAGAGGAAAATCCGCATTCCGCAGAAATATCACCAACACTTTTGGTGGTATATCGCAGCGAGTTTTGCGCCTTGTTGAGCCGCAGCTTCAGGATATATCCGTTCGGATTCATTCCGGTGTGCTTAAAGATATTTCGCCGCAGCTGTGATTCTATTATAGAACATGCTTTGTCCTATAAAACGGACTTTGGTTGGGGCGAAAAGAAAAAGTGAGATTGAATAGTTAGTTCAATCTCACTTGAGGATTTTACTTATATTGATCTAATCCCGCACTGGCCAACGTGACGTAGTCGTCGATGACCTCCCCGGGATCAAGGATGGTAATGTCAGCGCCGAAGGACATCAGCCAGGAGTAGAAGAGCGGGCTGGTGTGAACTTTGATACGAATCTCAAAATGCGTATCGGTCACATTTGTGAAAGGAAGATCCGTGCCAAAACGGTCGATAATGACACCGGCGATGCGGTTGTTACAACGAAGGGTAACCGTTTGCTCTTTGCCGCCGTACATACCGAAGGTCTCTTTGGAATAAACCGCCATATCGAAGTTCTTGAACAACTCAGCACCGTCACGCTTTTCGTCGGTCAACTGAATGTTCAGCATCTTGTCTACCTTGTAGTGTTTTACAAGGCTGCTGATATGATCGTAGCCGATCATATAGTAGTTTTCATCGTCCCATGTCAGCGCCCAGGGACTCACCACAGAACGCTCGCCGTTGTGACGGAGTGCTTTTTCCTTTTTCACGTTCCAACTGAAATACTGGAAAGACACCTTGACGTTGTTGTTGATGGCATCGTGAATGTAGTCAACGGTGTAATAGATGCTTTCGTTCATCGTCTTGATACGGTTGGAAACGAACACCTGGCGTTGCAGCTGGCTTGCTTCGTAGCGGCTGGTAAAGCTTTCGATCTTTTAAATCAACTCGCTACTCTTTTTGTGGGTAATGAATTTAGAGGATTGCACGGCATCCACCAGCAGTTTCAGTTCCGGCAATTCGAACTCGCGGCTTACCACATGATACCGCACGGTTTTGTCCTTGCGTTTTTCAATATCCAAGCCGAAAATTCGCAGCACTTCCAAATCGTCGTACAGCGTTTTACGCTCGGCCTCTACCCCACACTCCAACAGTGCGTTTGAGATTCCTTCCAGCGTCAATCCGTGATCGTCGTCAGTACGCTCGAGTAAGATTCTCATAAGATAAAGAATCTTGATTTTCTGATTTGCACCTCTTGCCATTTCCGCCCACCTCTAATGTATTGTCCAATAAATCGGATTCTATAAATGTATTATAGCGCACTTTCAAGTAAATACAAGTAAAAATCTGCACATTTACAGTGCTCTAATAAGGATGCTCTTAAATAGGTCTATACGATACAACTTGAAGAAAGCCTTGCGGATATGCCTAACCGTGTCCTTGAAAATTTTGTGGATATGTAGTAAAATAAGAACACAATAACCGGTGATCGATAACTGAACAATTTACAACTAAAGCCATTCAAAGTCCGTTTTATTGTACAATGATTGCGGTACAATAACATTACAATTTTAAGAAAGAAGGCTTTACTATGAGCATTTATTATGACATTAAAGAGCATTTGAGCGTTAAGGACACGGATAAGCACGAAGAAGCAATCGGATTGGCAAAATACCAATTAAGTCTTTTAGGCGCATGGATTTTGCAAAATCGCGCCGGGGTTGTAGCTCTTACCGTTATAGCCAATGGCAGAAAATATCAATTTGAAGGCGAGGTTATGACAAAAGAGTATCACGATCTTATCAAGGTTTTTGATGATGCTAAATCGTTGGAAATGGAAGCAGAGTACTATTACATTATCAACGGTGGTGAAGCTGCCGAACCCGGCCCCTTTGCTATGACCGCTTATCTGGGGGCATTGTTTGAAGAAGAACCAGATATGCAAGACGGTATTTTTTATTCCATGTATAACAAGGCGGATTGTGGAGATGGAATTGGAACGCTGTGTGCCTACGGTCAAAACGATGACAAGAATTATTCCGGTGTTATTGAACCGATAGATGCCGAACTCCCTGAGACAGGAATATGGTCTACGCGAGACACCTCCATTGCGTTTGAAGCGTGCGCAACCGAAGGAATGAACGTTGAAGAAATCCATCTTTGTGCCGAGGCAATTACTTCGCTTGGTACAGAAGCCGACGTTCATTTTGCCGAGGACGAGGAAGGAATCACTTTCTTTGTAAACCACCTTTCACTGGATGCGAAAACCGATTTCGAGAAGTATATCAATATCTGCCGTCGGCTTATTGCTGCCACAAACGGTCAAGTCGGAATTATGGCAGAGTTTGCTAGCTTCGATGAACCCGACGCACAGACGTTGTTTATTGATTTTAACAACGAAGATTCTTTCGCAGTAAAAAGAGCGACAATATAAGGAGGCCATGTAAAATGAATGAACAACATTTGAACCGATGTGCAAACAGTGTAGGAGAGTCAACTATAATAAACTCGCGCGTTGTCGTGCAGGGGCTTTGGTCGATTATGGTCCCCGCACAGATGAAATACCACTCTTATGCAGACTACGGAGATTGGCCTGCCGACGAGGAGGACTCCGCTCTTGCAATTAAGCGTTCGTCGGTTATTCACGTGGTGAATGGCAAGATCGCAACCCTCGATGGCTCTGTTTCGCAGTATGAAAACTCGATGCCGACCGCTTTCAATAGTGCTGGGTTAGTAGTTCAAACTCCTGAGATTTTTAATGATGAATGGGACGAAGCGTGGCCCAATGTGTTAATGTCTTCGGAATTATTAGAGGTTCGGACGAGTTTCGCTAACACCTCACCGGAGATGTTTGGTTTCTTGGTGATCCGAAAAGGCCCCATCAACTGGTGTTGGGCTGGTGTTATTAAGATAGAAGACAATTTCCTGCTGTATAAAGAAACCATTGCGGAGAATTGGCTGAAAACCATTTTGCCGGTCACCAACGAGGAACTGATGGTGATGCCCCAGGGCGAGGGGTATGTGAAAACCATTCCGTTTTCCTTCGACAAAGGAATGGAATACACTTCTTCCGATGGAATCGTGTTCCCGATTCCGGACTCGTGCTGCGATCTGACGGGAAGCGTGGCTGGTTTGCCGGATGGTGTTATTGCATTTTCTACAGATGTAACCGCAAGCTCGCCGGAAGAGATTGCCATGTCGCAACTTTCGCTTATTTCGAACAGGATTGCCGTTGATCCTGCGACTGTTCAGGAAATGCTTCGCCAGTTCGACAAAGCGACTTTTGCGTTTGCCTTGCTCGCACAGACTCCCTCCCATAACAAAAAGATATACTCATTGTGTGTTCATGAATCCTCTCAAGGCGTGGTTGTGGCGCAGTCCTGTCCTGCCGATAATGCTACTCGCGTTTTCATGAATGGGCTTATCGTTCACGAAAGTGGTGCGTGTCGTCACGTCACCCTGCGATGCAATTTCCCGGATGGGTACGATTGGGAGAATGCGGTTGATATTGAAGGCGCAAAAGCATTGTTACTGCAATGGGCGAGCCGTATCCGTTTTGCGGGCGAGAAGACTTCCTCCTTCAAAAATTCGCCGAAAACCTCTGCGGCACCGGCACCTTCCGTGAGCAAAAAAACGACCGAACCTCCTGTTGCTGCTACGGATTTGAAGGATTTTAGAATCGAAGATGGTATTTTGGAGAGTTATTTCGGTTCCGAAACGAATATCGTTATCCCCGACGGAGTCACCGAAATTGACGATTTTGCGTTCGAAGACTCTGAAATTGAAAGTGTGACTATTCCGGCAAGTGTGAGACGAATCGGTCACTCGGCATTCAGTGAGTGCCACGCTTTGAAAACCATTGTATTAAATGAAGGATTAGAAGAAATCGGTGACTGGGCGTTTGAAAAATCAGGGCTTAAAAGCATTAAAATTCCGTCCAGCGTGAGAAAAATCGGCAAATACGCATTCAGTGAGTGTGATGCTTTGAAAACCGTTGTATTAAATGAAGGCTTAGAAGAAATCAGTGAGCATTTGTTTGGTGACACTGGACTCAAAAGCATTAAAATTCCGTCCACTGTGAAACGAATCGGTAAAAGTGCGTTTTTGAGCTGTACGGAGTTAGAAACCGTTACCTTAAATGAAGGATTAGAAGAAATTGATGACTCTGCATTTTGGGGCGGTGCTTTCAAGGACATTGTGATCCCATCCAGTGTGAGACGAATCGGCAGGACGTGTTTTAGATTTTCTGAAAACTTCGAGTCTGTTACCTTAAATGAAGGATTGGAAGAAATCGATGATGAGGCGTTTAAAAGTTGCAGCTTGGTGAAGGTTGTCATTCCGTCCAGCGTGCGGCGAATTGGCGAAAAATGTTTTCACCTTTGCGATAAAATGCAAGACATTTATGTTCCTGCCTCCGTTCAAGAGGTTGGCGAGGGGGCGTTTGAAACTGGTCTCGCTGGTGAAAAAACAGTAGTTCATGCCCCTCGCAATAGTCAGGCGGCAATATGTGCGGAAAAATGTTTTTGTAAAGTGCTCGCTGAAGAAAAAGTCACCGCGACAGAATCGGCTACTTCTGCTGCTACGGATTTGAAGGATTTTAGAATCGAAGATGGTATTTTGAAGAGTTATTTCGGTTCCGAAACGAATATCGTTATCCCCGACGGCGTCGCCGAAATTGACGATTCTGCGTTCGAAGACTCTGAAATTGAAAGTGTGACTATTCCGGCAAGTGTGAGACGAATCGGTGACTTGGCATTCAAAAACTGCCACGCTTTGAAAACCATTGTAT
>JBGUUS010000003.1:0-7075 GCA_045133675.1 Oscillospiraceae bacterium
GCCGCGATCGGTATCAGTGAGGTTTCCGATGCGATTACAGTTGTTGTATCCGAGGAAACCGGTACGATTTCGATTACAGAAGGCGGACAGATCACACGTAATTTTACACCGGAAACACTTCGTGTATTTTTGCGCAGCAAACTGATTCAGCTTCCGGAAGAGAAAAAGAATCCAAAAGAAGTTGCACGCAAATTCGCATTCTGGAGGGCTAAGAAATGAAAAAACTGAAACTTCCGAGCTTCTCCAAACTGATGGATAACAATCGCTTTTTGACGGTTATTTCCGTGCTGAGCGCGATTTTGGCATGGTTTTTTGTTACTACAACAATTGATCCAAACCAGGCAATAACGGTCGACGATATTCCGCTTCATGTTGATGTTGCCGGTACGTCTGCCGCTGCAAATCACCTGAACATTATTGAAGGTGCCGATCAGAAGATCAGTATCCGCGTTGAAGGCAAGCGTTACCGCATCGCTACACTTACACCGGATGACTTTGTTGTAAGCGTAAATATGGCCGATGTGAACGAAGCGGGCGAATACAATCTTCCTCTCACGGTTTCCAAACGCAATATCAATGATCTGGATTTTACGATTGTCTCTTATCCGGAATCCGTTCTTTTATCGTTTGACCGCGTTAAGAGCCAGGAGTTTGAGATTGAAGCGATTGCGGACGGCATTATCGCGGCAGAAGGTTATATCAAAGAAAGGCCGACTGTAAGTCCGTCCACGCTCGTGCTGAGCGGTGCTGAACGTGAAATCGATCAGATTGACCGCGTCGTCGTCGAGTATCTTGGCAGTTCCACTTTGATGGATACGGTTACGATCGCAGGAAAACTTACATTCTACGATGCGAACGGAAAAGCAGTTACACCGGAACACGTCACGTATAATAAGACGGAATTCAAATTGACGATCCCGATTTATATGCAAAAGGAACTTCCGCTTGAAGTTTCGTTCATCAACACAAACGGTCTGGATACCTCCCGTTTCACCTATGCACTTTCTACGGAAAAGGTTAACATTGCCGGTCCTAAAGAGATTATCTCGAAACGCAACGCAATCGAAATTGGTCCGATTGATCTGAGTAAACTGGATATGGACTCCAAATTTGCGTTTAAGCTGGATCTAAATGCCGGCGAGCTGGATATCGATGATATCGGCGAAGTTACGGTTGATATCGACATGGATTCTTTCTCGACGAAAACGCTTTCGATGTCGAAAGATAACATTCTGTTCAGAAATGTGCCGGCTGATTATAACGTTATTCTTCGCAGCAGTGCGATCAATGATATTAAATTGGTAGGTGACAGCGACGATATCGAGAAGTTGTCCGCTGCTGAGTTAGTGGCAACGATCGATCTTACCAACGTTGAAGTTGGTACATCGCGTGTACGCGCAACGATTTATGCAACCGGTGAGAAATTCGTCTGGGCTGTCGGTGAATACTATGTAACGGTTCAGGCAACTGAAAAATAAGGATATACTATGGCAATCATTCTTTCAAACATTCGTATCGGGATCAATGATCCCGATACGCTTGCGATTGCGGTCGCAAAGAAAAAACTGAATATTCCGGAAAGTCAGATCAAGCAGATTTACGTTTATAAACGTTCTCTCGATGCACGCAGACGTTCGAACGTTGGCTTTGTACTTTCTGTTACAGCACATCTGCGCGGAGATGAAGAGCGTATTGTGCGCCGTCTCCGTGATGACAATGTGACCTGGAAACCGGATGAAGAATTAACTTTGACAATCGGATGCACACCTTTGGTGCATCCGATTGTTGTGGTTGGAATGGGTCCAGCCGGTTTGTTTGCTGCCTATCTGCTTGCTAAAAACGGATATCGTCCGATTGTAATCGAGCGCGGCGAAGCAATCGAAAACCGCAGTAAAACTGTTCGTTCTTTCTGGGATGGCGGTGGGTTCAGTGCTGCATCCACCGTACAGTTTGGTGAAGGCGGCGCAGGCACTTTTTCCGATGGCAAACTTACAACGCGTATCTCCGATCCGCGCTGTTCGTATATTCTGCGTGAATTTGTAGAGCATGGCGCACCGGAGGATATTCTGACGAATGCAAAGCCGCATATCGGTACGGATGAATTGCGCGGTGTCCTGGTTTCTATGCGAAACGAGATTATTCGTCTTGGCGGCGAAGTCCGCTTCTGCACGAAACTGGAAGATATCCTTTTCGCGGCGGACGGCAGCGTTTGCGGTGTCAAAGTAACCGATGATGTTATCGAAACGAATAATCTGATCCTTGCGCCGGGACACAGTGCGCGCGATACGTTCCGTATGCTTGCAGAACGCGGCATTACCATCGAAAGCAAAGACTTTTCGGTAGGTGTACGAATCGAGCAGCTGCAAAGTACGATCGATCGTGGATTATACGGCGATCTTGCCGGCCATCCACGTCTGCCGAAAGGCGAATATCAGCTTTCGCATCGCGAGAACGGACGTGCTGTTTATACGTTTTGTATGTGCCCGGGCGGATATGTTGTTCCGGCGTGTTCGGAAGAAGAAACAGTTGTTACAAACGGCATGAGCGAGCACGCGCGTGACGGAAAAAATGCAAATGCCGCACTTGTTGTTTCGGTTGGAAAAGAAGACTTCGGCAGCGATCCGTTTGGCGGTGTGCGTTTCCAGGAAGAGTTGGAACGTCGCGCTTATACTGCCGGCGGCGGTAACTATCGCGCACCGGCACTGAACGTTTCATCTTTCCAGGATGGAAGCAATAAACTGCATATCGGTTCCGTTGAACCGACTTATGCGAGAGGATGTGCTGCCTCTGCGTTTGAACGCATTTTCCCGAACGAAGTCATTCGTATGCTTCATACCGGACTGAATAAATTTGAAAGAAAACTGCCGGGATTTTCGGCCCCGGATGGTATTTTAACTGCTGCCGAGACGCGAACTTCTTCGCCGATTCGTATTCCTCGTGATCCGGAGATGCTTTCATCTGTATCAGTGAAAGGTTTGTATCCCTGCGGCGAAGGTGCAGGTTATGCCGGCGGAATTATGAGTGCGGCTTGTGACGGTATTCGTGTTGCACAGGTTATTATGCAGCAGTACGCGCCGATGAAAGACTGAGGAGAAGAAATATGGAACGAACCGATGCTATTAAGCGAATCAAGGAACTGACCGAAAAACTGAATCAGTACAGCTATGAATACTATGTACTGGATGCGCCGACAGTAACGGACTATGAGTTTGATATGCTGCTTCGTGAACTGGAAGCGCTGGAGCAGCAGTATCCGGATCAGATTCGCGCGGATTCGCCGACGCAGCGTGTTGGCGGTGAAAGCGACAATACGTTTGAAAAAGTACAGCATACCGTTCAGATGAACAGCTTACAGGACGTTTTCGGAGAAGATGAGCTGCTTGCTTTTAATGAGCGCGTTTGTGAGACGCTTAAACCGGTTTACGTTGTTGAGCCGAAGATCGACGGTCTTTCTGTTTCTCTGGAATATCGCGACGGCGTTCTGGTTCGCGGTTCCACACGCGGTGACGGCTTTGTGGGTGAAGATGTAACGCAGAATCTGAAAACAATTCGTTCAATCCCGCTGAAGTTAAAGAACCCGATCCCGTTTCTGGAGGTCCGTGGCGAGGTATATATGCCGCGCGAAAGCTTTGAAAAACTTGTTGCAGCGCAGACCGAAAACAATGAAACACCGTTCAAGAACCCGCGCAATGCTGCAGCCGGTTCGTTAAGACAAAAGAATTCGCGTGTTACCGCACAGCGTCGGCTCGATGTGTTTATCTTTAATTTACAGCAGGCGGAAGGCGTGTCTTTTGCAACGCACAGCGATACGCTTGATTATTTAAAAGAACAGGGATTTAAAGTTTCGCCGAGTTATCCGAAGTGCGATACGATTGACGAAGCGATTGATGAAGTGCGCCGCATCGGAGCAAACCGATACGGTTACAGCTTTGATATTGACGGTGCGGTAATCAAGGTAAACGATCTTGCACAGCGTGATGCACTTGGCGCAACAGCTAAATACCCGAAATGGGCGGTTGCATTCAAATATCCGCCGGAAGAGAAAGAAACAACTCTTGTTTCGATCGAAATTACAGTAGGTCGTACCGGTGTACTCACACCGACTGCGATTTTTGAACCGATCACGCTTGCCGGTACAACAGTAAGCCGTGCCGTTTTGCACAATCAGGATTTTATCGACGAAAAGGATATTCGCATCGGTGACCGGATTCTCGTTCGAAAAGCCGGTGAGATCATTCCGGAGGTCCTGCGTTCGGTAGCGCACGCGGAAGACAGCGAGCCGTATCATATTCCGACAATTTGCCCGTCCTGTGGTGAACCGGTTGTACAGGAAGATGAACAGGCGGCGCTCCGCTGTGTAAATCCGCTCTGTCCGTCCGCGATTTTCCGCCAGATCGTGCATTTTGCTTCGCGTGATGCTATGAATATTGACGGCCTGGGTCCGGCGATGGTTCAGGCTTTGATTGATGGCGGACATATCAAAACGGCTGCCGATCTCTATACACTGGATAAAGAAGAAGTGCAGAAGATGGACCGTGTCGGCGAAAAAACAGCCGATAATCTGTTTGAGGCACTGGGAAATTCGAAAAAGAATCCGCTGTCGCGCCTGGTATTTGCGCTCGGCATCCGCAACATCGGACAAAAGGCATCCGAACTGCTTTGCGAAGCTTACGATACGATCGATAAGCTGATTTCCGCGGATTACGAAGGAATCCTTGCAATTGACGGATTCGGCGCAACAATGGCAGAAAGTATCGTCGCTTTCTTTAAAAAACAGGAAGTGTTGGATATGATCGCACAGTTTAAATCGTGTGGTTTGAATCTGACACAGCCGAAAATTGAGAAAGCAGATACCTTTGCCGGAAAAACCTTTGTATTAACCGGTACACTTCCGACACTTGGCCGAAAGGAAGCCTCCGAGCTGATCGTCAAAAACGGCGGCAAAGTCAGCAGTTCGGTTTCGAAGAAAACGGACTTTGTTCTTGCCGGTGAAGAATCCGGCAGTAAATTGCAGAAAGCGAATGATCTCGGTATCCGCGTTTTAACGGAGGAAGAGTTCTTGGCATTAATCTCTTAACGGAGGTGATCGTATGAAAATTGATATTCAGCATCTGGCGAAGCTGGCTTCGCTGCGCGTCTCGGAAGAGGAGACTTTGCGCCTGGAAGAACAGATGTCGAAAATTGCAGAAATGGCATCGAATCTTCCCGAGCTTGGCGATTTGCAGATTTCGATGCAGCCGATGCATCTGCGTGAAGATGTTGTTTTGGATTCATACGATCAAAATGAGCTTTTAAAAAATGCTCCGCAAACGGAAAACGGCTGTTTTGTGGTGCCGAAAGTAATCGAGTAAAGGCGGAATAAGCATGGAATTATTTGAATATACCGCTTTTGAATTATCCGAAATGCTTGCGGCAAAGGAAATCAGCAGTGAAGAACTGACGGAATCTGTTTATTCGCGCATTAAGGCCTCTGGAAAGCCCGTGAATGCGTTTGTTACCTTAACAGAGGAACTTGGCTATCTGCAGGCAAAGGCTATTGACGCGCGCCGCAGCGCCGGAGAAACGCTTTCGCCTTTAGCAGGAATTCCGGTTGCAGTAAAAGATAATATTTGTACAAAAGGGATCCGTACAACCTGTGCCTCTAGAATGCTTGCGGATTTTGTGCCGCCGTATCAGGCGACGGCTATCGGGAAACTCAATGAGGCCGGTGCAGTTATGCTCGGTAAAACGAATATGGATGAGTTTGCAATGGGTTCTTCCGGCGAAACATCTTATTTTGGTTTAACGCGCAATCCGCATAACCCGGAATATGTTCCGGGAGGAAGCTCGAGCGGAAGTGCGGCAGCAGTTGCAGACGGTCAGGCAGTTGTTTCACTCGGTTCCGATACAGGCGGTTCCATCCGACTTCCGGCGGCTTATTGTGGTGTTGTCGGATTAAAACCAACTTACGGTAGTGTATCGCGCTTTGGTTTGATCGCGTTTGCTTCCTCGCTCGAACAGATCGGTCCGATCGGCCGCAGTGTTGCGGATGTTGCGATGCTGTATCAGGCAATCTGCGGATACGATGCAAAAGACGCAACCACTGTACAATGTGAATATCCGCTTTTTAAAGCAGGGAAGACAGTCAAAGGAATGAAAATCGGTATTCCGAAGGAGTATTTCGGGAATGCCATTTCGGAAGAGATACGAAAC
This sequence comes from Oscillospiraceae bacterium, assembly GCA_045133675.1. Taxonomy (GTDB): domain Bacteria; phylum Bacillota; class Clostridia; order Oscillospirales; family Ruminococcaceae; genus Paludihabitans. The sequence goes on from JBGUUS010000003.1 coordinate 6,193, forward strand.
GCTGTGTATACCGCTGCAAAAATCTTTGAAGAAAACGGTGCTGTCGTAAAGGAAATATCGCTTCCTTCAACGGAATATGCGCTGTCAGCCTACTATATCATTTCTTCCGCAGAAGCATCCTCCAATCTGGCGCGTTTTGACGGTGTTAAATACGGATATCGCGCAGAAGGCTGCAAAAACCCCACAGAATTATATGAACGCTCACGCAGCGAAGGATTCGGCGCCGAGGTCAAACGCCGTATCCTGCTTGGCGCATTTGCGCTGAGCAGCGGCTATCATGATGCCTATTATAAACGCGCAAAAGCAACACAAACGCAGATCATAAATGAGTTTGAACAGGCGTTCGCTGCGTGCGATCTGCTCCTGACACCGACCGCAGCAAGTACCGCTTTCAAAATTGATGAAAAGGTAAACGATCCGGTTGCGATGTATCAAAACGACATCTGCACAGTTCCGGCGAATATCGCAGGCCTTCCAGCGATCAGTGTTCCATGCGGTTTTTCCGCAAACGGTTTGCCGCTGGCTTTTCAGCTGATCGCACCGAAATTCCAAGAACAGCGCCTGTTTCATGCGGCCGGATGTTTTGAGAAAGTTGCTGGCACGAATGTACGACCGGTATCGATTCAGCGGAGGCGCATATGAGAGAATATGAAGCTGTAATCGGTCTTGAGGTTCATGCAGAGCTTTCGACCGAGAGCAAAATATACTGCAGCTGCCGCAACGAATTCGGTGCAGAACCGAACACGAATTGCTGTCCGGTTTGCATGGGCATGCCGGGTACGCTGCCCGTACTGAACAGGAAAGTGGTAGAATATGCTGTTAAAATGGGTTGCGCTTTGAATTGTCATATCAATTCTCTTAGCCGGCAGGATCGAAAAAACTA
>JBGUUS010000004.1:0-4062 GCA_045133675.1 Oscillospiraceae bacterium
GAAAGTGTGTCTTTATAAAACAGCGGGAGCGTTCCGGTCATCATCCGGTTTGTCACCAGATATTCGCCGGTTGTTGCATCGTATACGCTGATACCGAAGGTCACCGGCATACCGTCTGCAAAAACAGAAAGCGGGCATAAGAATACCACCAGTGCCAAAAACAGCGCCAGCCAACGGTTTCTCATACCCATTCACTCCCCAAATTCAACCCTCACCGGGTAAACACTTTACCCTACTATAATTATAAAGTGTCCTCCGGCGAAATGCAAGTGTGTTCGACAAATTTCTTTACAAATCTTTCGAAAAAACTTTACAGTACGACAAAAATCACCGGAGCATTCTCGCTCCGGTGATTGCTTTTTCTTTATACGTACGCGCTGCTCGAACTCTGCGACATCGTCATCGCACTTCTGAGCGTAAGAATGTATTTATCTCTGTCGCGCGGGTCGACGCCGTGGCGCCTTGCGGTTTTTCCGATGCCCGGCGGACACGGCTCATAGCCGTCAAAACGGACACTCAGCACGCCGCGTCCTCCCGTCTGCGAAGCAAGACGAACGCTGTAATCCATCGATTCTGCAACCGGAACACGCGCCTCCACATGGAAGATCCCGTCGCGGATGAACGGCGCTTCATACACACCGCGCATTGCCGTCAGATCACCGATGATGCGTCCGGCATACTCCTCCGGTGCCGCAATGCGCATCAGCTCCATCGGTTCCAAAAGCGTAACACCGGAATCCTCAAGCGCTTTCATCAGCGCAAGCGGCGTTGCAAGGAAGAAATCGAGCGGATGTGTGTGGATTGTATGGTGGCTGCCCTGGCAGAGCTCCGCGTGGAAATCGATAACCTCCCAGTTGTAGACACCCTGCTTTGCCGCACGCGGAATCGATTCTTCAACGTGATGCTGATACCGATAGAAAATATCGTTGTTCGGCACCGTGGAAGAAAACGTAATACCGCTGCCGCGCGGTCTCGGTGTGATCTTTAAGCCGACGATCGCCCAGCAAGGCTTCGGCATCGTATACGCATCCAGACCGAAACCTTCCTTCGCCGGTGTCTCTTTGTAAATAACCGTTGGGGACGAGAAATTTGCCGCAAGACCGTATCGCTCTTTCAAAAGTGCACTCAGGACTTCAAGCTGAATCGTACCCGTTACGCTCAGATCGATTTCCTGCTCGCCCGATTCATACTGCAGATCCAAAAGCGGGTCTTCCGCAGAAAGCTCCGTCAGCGCGGCAAGAAGCGGCTGTCGCTCCTCTTTCGTCATCGGAACGGCACTTACACGGAACAGCGGTGCCGCCAGCTTATATCCGGCGTTTTCCATTGCTTCGCCCAAAACGTCGCCGACTTTTACGTTGCTAAGGCCGCAGAGCGCCGCGAGCTCACCGCTTGAGACCGAACCGGTATCCGTAAAGCGTCCGCCCTGATACCGGCGGATCTGCGTGATTTTCTGCTCGCTTCCGTCCGAAAGTGTTACCGCATCGCGGCTTTTTAAGCTGCCGCCGAACATACGCACGTGTGCGATCCGTCCCATGGCCTTGTCGTGCGTGATCTGATAGACCATTGCCGAGAGTGCGCCGTCTTTGCGATTTTTCACCGGCAGAATATCGCGTCCGATCAGCTCAACAAGCGCATCGATGCCTTTGCCCTGCGCCGCACTCATGCACAGCACCGGTGAAGCCTCTCCGCTTTGGAACGCCGTGTGCAGACGCGTCTGCAGCTCGTCGGCGGAAATCGTCTCACCTTCCAGAAAACGCTCCATCAGCGCTTCATCGAAATCACAGCAGAGCTCGGTCAGTTCTGCCGCCTCGTCTTCGTCCGAAAGATCGACCGGGCGCACGGAAACATCCTTTTCGCCCTCATTTTCGATCTGCGTAAGTACAGCCGGCGTGATATTCCAGCGTTCTTTCAGTTCCTTTACGATCTTCTGCACGTCGCTTCCCGCACGGTCCACCTTATTGATCACGATCACCGCCGCAGTTTTGGTCGCCGCAAGCGCTTCGAGCAAAAGCTCTGTGCGCGACTGAATGCCTTCAACCGCCGAGATCACGAGCACCGCCGCATCGAGTACCGCGAGCGAACGCTCAACCTCAGCCGCAAAATCGGCGTGACCCGGCGTGTCAATTACGTTGACCTGCAAATCGCCGCAGGTGATCGACGCCGTACTTGCACGGACCGAGATACCGCGCTCGCGTTCGACCTGCAAAAAATCCGTACGCGCCGTTCCGTCGTCGACATTGCCTGCCTGACGCACCGCGCCGGATGTATACAAAAGCTGCTCCGTCAGCGTGGTTTTACCCGCGTCAACGTGCGCCAAAATTCCGATATTGATCGTTTTCATACCGATCCGCCCTTTCTTTTGAACGGTTCTATTGTAGCACAGAACCAAAAGTAAGGCAATCCTCTTTCTTCTCTCTTGCCCATCCTCCCGTTTCGTGTTATCATACTTATAACAATCCTGCGAAACGGAGTTGACACAAATGAAAGCATTTCTCGAACAGGCCGCGAATGTCCGTCCGTCCAAACGCCAGCTTGACTGGTTTGATCTGGAGTTCTACGGCTTTGTCCATTTTGGCCCGAACACCTTCACAAACCGCGAATGGGGTCTCGGCGATGAGCCGGAATCCATCTTCAATCCGACCGAGCTCGACTGTGATCAGTGGGTTTCCGCAATGAAAGCCGCCGGAATGAAAGGTATGGTTCTCACCGCAAAACATCACGACGGTTTCTGCCTCTGGCCGTCCAAATACACCGAACATTCCGTCAAAAACTCGCCGTTTAAAGGCGACGTCGTCCGTATGGCGGCTGACGCCTGCCGCCGCGGCGGTTTGAAATTCGGCTTTTACCTCTCGCCGTGGGACCGCAATTCCAAATACTACGGCACACCGGAATATAACGACTATTTCTGCAATCAGCTCACCGAGCTTCTGACCGAATACGGCGAGATCTTCTACGTCTGGTTCGACGGTGCGTGTGCGCCGGAACTGAAAGGCAAACAGGTCTACGATTTCGAGCGCTATTTCGCGCTGATCCGCAAATATCAGCCGAATGCCGTCATTTTTAACGATCAGGGCCCGGATATCCGTTGGTGCGGCAACGAAGCCGGCGAAGCGCGCTACGCAGAATGGTCCGTCGTTCCGACCGAGCTTTGCTCGTATGCCGAAGTGCAGACAAAAGCCGGTCCGCTTGCCGATGTCGGCAGTCTGAACGGTATTTATAACACCGACGCCGCAATCGGTTCGCTCCCGAATATTCTCTACTCCAAGGGTCTTGCCTATGTTCCGGCTGAGATCAATATGTCGATCCGTCCGGGCTGGTTCTGGCACCCGGAAGAAGATCCGCACTCGCTCACCCGTCTGTTTGATACGTATCTCACCAGCGTCGGTGCAAACGCCTGCTTCCATCTGAATCTGCCGCCGGATACGCGCGGCCTGATCGATGACCGTGACGTTGCCCGTCTAAAAGAATTCGGCGATCTGATCCGCAGAGAACTCGGCGAAGAGATCCCGGCCGAAATCACCGAAACGCCGGGCTGTCCGCCGATGCAGAAGGAATACCGCATCCGCTTTGACGAGCCGAAGCAGAATATCCGTTACATCGTGCTGGAGGAAGATATCGAACAGGGTCAGCGCGTTGAAACCTTCAAGATCACCGGCGCATTTGCCGGCGGCGGTGAATATCCGATCTGCCAGGGTACCTGCATCGGTCACCGCAAGATCTGCCGCATCGTTGACCCGTTCTCCCGCCAGAATCCGCTGATCGGCAAAATGGATGCCGCAACCGAACTCACCGTAACCGTTACCGCGGCACGCGGCGAGGTTCATCTCAAACGCATCGCCGTATATTAACCGCACAAATTAAAAATCCTCGCTTCCGCATCGGAAGCGAGGATTTTTCAGCTTTATTGAGAATTATTTCTCTTCTTTTTTCTTCTCCGGAAGAACGAGGTTCAGAACGATACCTGCAACGATGCCGAGACCGATGCCGCTTACGCTGAATGCCGGACCGCCGATAACAGCGCCGCCCATTGCAAGAACCAGCATAACTGCTGCGATGCTCAGG
>JBGUUS010000005.1:0-5529 GCA_045133675.1 Oscillospiraceae bacterium
TTTTTCGCAGGTGAAGCGCCGCGCGGTGATGCCGCAGGTCGGCGATATCGCGATCCCGAAAGCGGACGGCGGCACGGTTTTTGTGGAATCACTCGCCCCGATTTCCACGGTTTTGACCGCAGAAGAATGGGCGGAATGTACCCGGGAGGTGGAATGTATGCCGTTTTTGTATGAGACGCAAAGCGGCGAATACGTGGGTGATGCGGTGTATTACCGGGAAGGCAGAGAAGTCGGCAGGGTCGGTCTGGTGGCACGAGCAAAGCGAGTGACGGATGAGGTCGATCACGCAGAAAGTTTGGTGTGAAACCGTCCTCACCCGTCGACTTCGTCGACACCCTCCCCAAAGGGGAGGGCTTGGATCTCTGCGTTTTAAAAAAATACAGTAAAATCCGACCTCTCTTCGCACAAATTTCAGTCTAAAACAAGACCATCACAAGCCTTCCCCACTGGGGAAGGTGGCAAAATCGAAGATTTTGACGGAAGAGGTCGATCACGCACCAACCCAAACAAAAAGCGCACGGACTTTCATCCGTGCGCCTGTAACCTATATAACCTGTTTCTTATTTTTCGCTCGCCGCTTTCAAGAGTTCCTCTCTCACCGCGCGGTAGACTTCAACCGATTTCTCGTATTCGTCCGTTCTGCGGTAGACCTTCGCTACGATCGCATCCGCGTGTGCCGGATCCTTCTCTTTGAGCTGTTTGAGCAGTACGAGATCCTCAAAGCCGATGCGGTGCGCCTCACTTCTCGTGGTAATGAGCGGCTGTTCATAGCCCGGGTAGAAGATGCACTGGTCGCCCGCCGGCAGGAAGTTTGCGTATTTCGGGTGATATTCCAGCACCTGCTCGGAAAACATCGAAGCACTGCGGTCAAACAGATCGCCGCTGCAGTTCTGGTTTAATCCCCAGTGCAGATAGCCGATGATATCCGGGTAGCGCATCATATTCCACGCGATGTATACCGCGCGCAGGCGCTCCTGGTCGAGCAGACGGTTTAAGTAGTTGCCGCCCGGTGTCAGGCAGGTGTAGACGTAGATCTGGTCGCCTGCGGCAACACGTGCGTCAAAGAACGCCTTGTTTTCCTCGTAGATCTCGATCGACGGGCACCAGATATCGAGGTCGCCGATGACAACCTCGGTCGGGAGAACCGGCTCAAGGATCGGAATATTCGGCATTGCATCGCGGGTGATGCGGGAAATGATGTGATAGACCTCTTTGAGCGCGTCGTTCGGCTCGTCGAGACAGCACTGCTGCCATACGTCGCAGAGGCCGCGCATCTTCATATACGCATAAAGCTGGCAGAGCGCGCTCTTTAACTGGCGCTGACCCTCTTCGGTGGAAACGGAAGCGCCCGTGAGCGAGAAGATCGCGTCGGTGCCGTAGTCAAACTCGTCGAATGCGCGCTTTTTGAACGCAAGACCGATCTCCTCCGGCGAGGTGAAGCTGTCGTGGTCGAGCGAGTTATAGAACTCGTCGTTATCGGCGAGGTTGGAAGCACGGGTGCAGAACGCCTGACCCTGGAAGCGCTCGATTCCGGCGCGTTTGGAGATATTGATGAGATAGTCGATATGGTCGATATTCAGGCGCGGTTCGCCGTCAACGATGTCGAAAACAAGGCCGACCGGAACCGGGAAGATATTCTGGCGGGTATAGCGCGCCGCACGCAGATAGCGATACAGCATCTCGGCATAGCGCTTGCTCCACATCGGTGCGTTGTGCTGCAGCGCGATCTGGTCAAAGCTCAGCCAGTTGACAAACTGCGGATCGTCCTTCGTTGCCGGTTTTACGACCGCCGGATAGCGCTTCGTCTCCAAAACGAGCTTCTGCGATGCACCGCCGTGGTTCAAGGTGATCGTAAAGGTATACGTCTCCTCCTCGCGGCAGTATTCGATCGGCGTGCGGAAAACGAACGCCGCGGTGGTATACTGCGGACGGCAGATGCGGTACAGCGGTTTTAATACCTCATAGACATAAAACGGTGCGCGGCGGATGACGTTTTCGTTGTAGTCATCTTTCAAAAGCTCGCTGCGCATTCTGGCGCCGGTGTTAACCTCAACCGGAACCGGGATCATTTCAAAGAGTTTATACGCGCGGTGCGGACCCTCCACGTCGATGGAAAGCGGAATACCCGGCGTTAAGCCCGAAACGGCGATCTGCACGCCGACATACGTACCGTTGCAGCCCGCAACCGTGTATGCGGTTTTGCCGGCGGTAACATCGGTATCGGGATAGATGGAATCGAGTTCATCGAACAGCGCGGCGCAGAAACCCGGTGCTGCCGCTGCGGTTGTCTGCGGCATAGCGAACGAGAGCTGGCCTTCCTCCGGAGCCGGACGCTCGGCACGGCGCAGATCGTCATACGGCTCCTCGCTGTCGATCAGCCAGGTGCGGCCGTTTTTGCGCGCGGTTTCAAAGCCGCCGCGTGCCGCCTTTTTGCGGGCGGATTCCGGATTTTTTCCGTGCATTTTTGCATAAGCCGAGAGTGTGATCAACATAAGAGATGCCTCCTTTTATTAACGTTTATATGTACCCATGGGATAAAAATCCCTATAAACCGGAGATACGAGAGACCTTTAACCCTTCTCCTTTGGAGAAGGTGGCACGAACGGAGTGAGTGACGGAAGAGGTCGATAATGCAGAAAGTTTGGCGTGAGACCGTCCTCACCCGTTGACTTTGTCGACACCCTCCCAAAGGGGAGGGCTTGGGTTTGTGCGTTTGTTTTGGTTTACACGAAATCTTATTCAACGCAGAAGCTCTTGGGCCTTCCCCATTGGGGAAGGTGGCACGAGCAAAGCGAGTGACGGATGAGGTCGATAATGCAGAAAGTTTGGCGTGAGACCGTCCTCACCCGTTGACTTTGTCGACACCCTCTCCAAATGGGAGGGCTTGGGCTTGTGCGATTACTCTGCGCTTTATTTCATAATCAATCAAATCGCAGACACCGCTCAAATTCTTTTTTATTTCATTGTTGGGGATCCGAAGAACGGAAATACCAAGCGAATTCAAATACGCCGTTCGATCTTGATCATATTTTATGCTCTCCGGCTCATAATGCTGTGAACCGTCAAGCTCAACGGCAAGTTTAGCACCTGCGCAATAGAAATCCAGAATATACGTGCCGCAAGTAACCTGCCGCCGAAATTGAACCGGATACATGCGCAGATAATCATACCACAGTTTTCGTTCTTCCCGCGTCATTTCCTTTCGAAGTTTTTGCGCAAAAGGTGTCAATTTCTTATTATGTTCCATCGAAATCTTCCTTTCACACAGAGACCTTTAGGCCTTCCCCGTTGGGCACCCGTAGGGCGTGCCTTGTGCTGAAGGTGGCACGAGCAAAGCGAGTGACGGATGAGGTCGATAAAGCAGAAAGTTTGGCGTGAAACCGTCCTCACCCGTCGACTTCGTCGACACCCTCCCCAAAGGGGAGGGCTTGGATTTGTGCGTTTGTTTTTGGTTTACACGAAATCTTATTCAACGCAGAAACTCTTAGGCCTTCCCCGCTGGGGAAGGTGGCACGAGCAAAGCGAGTGACGGATGAGGTCGATAACCCACCCGCCTTAATCCTTGATCGCTTTTTTCGTCAGCCATGCCTTGCCGCGGAAGCGGATCCAGAAGATCACCGTGCGTACCGCCCAGCCGACAACCGTTGCAACCCAAAGGCCGTGAACCTGCATACCCATCGGGAAGCAGAATACCCAGCCCAGACCAACGCTGACAACCCATGTGATAATCAGCGATACAGCGGACGCAAACGCCGAGTCACCCGCCGAGCGCAATACACCCGGGATAACACTCGATACGCTCCAGAACAGCGGAAGCGCCGGGATCGCGATCCACAAAAGCGAATAGATGATGTCGGTCGTCTCTGCCGGTGCCTGGAACAAGCCGAGCAGCAGCGGAAGCGCCGGTGCAAAAACAACGATGGAGATACAGTTCATGATCGTGGTCATGATCGTCATGCGCTTGCCGTATTTGCGCGCGAGATCGTGGTCCTTTGCGCCGATGCACTGGCCGACGATCGTGATCGAAAGCGTCATGACCGATGCGCCTGCGGCATACATAACCGAAAGCAGCGAGTTCGTGATCGCGTTTGCCGCAACGGATGCCGTGCCGAACGCAACGAGGTACGTCTGCACGATCAGCGTGCCGCCCGAGGCAAAGAGCTGCTCAAACGCAAACGGGATGCCGACTTTGAACACCGAGCCGAGGATGCCGAAATCCACGCGGAAAATATCGCCAAGCGAAACGCGCATCGGCGAACCCGGGTTCATCAGCGAGATAACCGCACAGACACCGCCGAGGATACGCGCCGCGTTGAGCGCAAGACCGGTACCGACGATATCGAGCTTTAAGATATTCAAAAACAGGATGCTTGCAAGCAGGTATGCGCCGTTGATGATAACGGTGAGGTTCAAGCAGACCTTCGATGCGCCCGTGCCGCGGAAAACCGCAAAGCAGCCCATATAGAATGCAAAGGAAATCAGCGAGATGCCAAGACCGATCATATACTGCACCGCTTTTTCCAAAACAAGCAGCTCCAGACCGGCATAAAGCAGGTTCAAAAGCGGTTTTGCAAAGATGATCATCACCGCGCAGGAGAGCACACCGATGATAACCGTTGTCAAAACGACCTGACCGGCGGCAAGACGGGTTTTTGCGCCGTCGCCACGGCCTTTATACTGCGCGACGATAACCGTACCGCCGGCGGAAACCGCGCCGAAGATCGCAGAGATCATGCTGAAAATCGGGCTTACAAGGCTGACCGCCGAAACGGCCTCCTGGCTCGACGCACTGACCATCGACGTGGTGAGGATATTCATAAAATAGAGGAAGAACTGATCCACGAGGATCGGAAAGAACATCGAAAAGATCTCCTGATAGGAGAACTGTTCACTGCCGAGGTGGCGGCCGAGAAAGAGATCCAGCTTAGACCCCGGTTTGATGAGCTGGATACGCGGCATTCTGAGATTCAAACTGAAACGCATACAATCACCTTTTATCCTGTCTTGTTTTTTACGGATGGACGAAAGCGGACAATCCCGCCATTCTTAGTTCCATTTTATTCCCTTTTTCCTGAAAGCACAAGAGGTTTCGAGAAAAAACTGAGAATATCCGCGATATTGTCCGGAAAAACGGCAGTAACCGCACGGACTTGCCAATTAACACTGTAGGGGACGGCGTCCTCGAGATCCTGCCCGTTGGGTACGTCCCGCGGTTGGTAACGCGCATTTGCGGTTACGGCAAAATCAAAAGAAACGCAAAGACCCATGCCTTCCCCAATGGGCACCCGCAGGGCGTGCCTTGTGCTGAAGGTGGCACGAACGAAGTGAGTGACGGATGAGGTCGATAACGCACAAACCTTCCAGTGTTCACCGCTTCGGTCTCTGCGTGCACCTTCACCTTCCCGCAATCTTATTTCGCTCTCCCACTCGCTCATGCCGCTTGGGCACATCCTTTCTTCCGAAAAGAAAGGATGCAAAGATTCGCGCAAGAGGAACGCGCTCACGCGGCGCTGGTTCCTCTTACGTATC
>JBGUUS010000006.1:0-10394 GCA_045133675.1 Oscillospiraceae bacterium
GTATCGTACCGCATCCTCTCGGAAAACGAGACGGAGGTGACCGCCGAGGTGCGGATCACCGGCTTTTTCGTTGGAGAAGAAACCGCCGCGGCGGTCGACGGGATCACCGCGGATGAAAACGCACGCTTCACCGATGATACCCCGGCGATCCGCCTCTGCTTTGCCGAAAGCGGCGAGCGCATCTGGGATATCGCAAAACAGTACCGCACCGATCCCGACGGTATCCGTGCGGAAAACGAAACGGCCGAGGACACGCTGGATGCACCCTGCGTTCTGCTGATCCCGGCGCCTTTGGCCGCACAGGAGGAATGAACATGACCGAACAGACCACGCTGTATGCCGATATTGCGGCACGAACCGGCGGCGATATCTATGTCGGGATCGTCGGCCCGGTGAGAAGCGGCAAATCCACCTTTATCAAAAAATGCATGGAGACGCTCGTTCTGCCCAATATCGAAAGCGAATACCGGCGCGGGCGCGCAACCGACGAGCTGCCGCAGTCCGCCGCAGGCAAAACCATCATGACCACCGAGCCGAAGTTCATCCCGGAGGAGGCCGTTCCGATCACGCTTGACGGGACAGCACGGATGAATGTCCGGATGATCGACTGTGTCGGCTATATTATTCCGAGTGCGCGCGGTTATTTTGAGGACGAAGCACCGCGCATGGTGCAGACACCCTGGTTCGACGATCCGGTTCCCTTCAATATGGCGGCCGAGGTCGGCACGCAGAAGGTCATCACCGAACACGCGACGGTCGGCATCGTCGTAACGACCGACGGCAGCATCACCGACCTCCCGCGCGAGGAATACGAGGAGGCGGAAGAGCGCGTTATCCGCGAGCTTTCGGCGCTCGGCAAGCCGTTCGTCGTCATTTATAACTGCCTGGACCCGCACACGCACAAGGCAAAGGCCGAGGCGGCATCACTCCGCGAAAAATACGGCGTACCGGTTCTGCCGGTGAGCTGTCCGGAACTGAGCGAGGAGGATATCCGCGCGATTCTTGGCTCTTTGTTATACGAATTCCCCGTCCGGGATATTGCGTTCGACCTGCCCAAGTGGGTGATCGCCTTAAAACGGGATCACTGGCTCAGGCGCGCGGTGTTCGACGCGGCTTCTTCGAGCATAAACGGCATCCGGCGCATCGGCGACGCGCAGAATATCGGTGAAGCGCTCTGCAAATGCGAGCACATCCGCTCCTGTATTCCGGAAAGAACGGATCTCGGCAAAGGCAGTGTGCGTTTTGCGGTGTCGCTCTCGCCCGACCTGTTCTATCGGATCCTGGGCGAAGAGACGGGACTCACCATCGAAAGCGAAGCGGCGCTCCTGCCCTGTATGATCGAGCTTGCCGCCATCCGGAAAAAGTACGAGAAGATCGCCGGCGCTTTGGCCGAGGCGGAGGCGACCGGATACGGCATCGTGATGCCCGAGCTCGAGGAGCTCACGCTGGAGGAACCGGTTATCGTAAAACAGGGCGGCAAATACGGCGTAAAGCTCAAAGCGAGCGCGCCGAGTTTACATCTGATGAAAGCATCGATCACAACGGAGGTCTCACCGATTGTCGGTTCGGAGAAACAGTCCGAGGAGCTTGTGATGTATCTGCTCAAGGAATTTGAGGAGAACCCGAAAAAGATCTGGGAGTCGAACATATTCGGCAAATCCCTGCACGCGCTGGTGAACGAAGGACTGCACAACAAGCTTTGCCGGATGCCGCAGGAGGCACGCGGCAAGCTGACCGAGACGATCGAACGGATTATCAACGAAGGCTGTTCGGGACTCATCTGCATCATCCTGTAACGGGATATCCGGAACAATCCGTATCCATATCAAATCCATATCATAGTGAATATGCCTCGATGAAGTCGCCGCAGACGCTTGCGGCGATTTTGTCGTATTGAGGTAAAATGAAAGAAACGCAGAAGCCGGTGCAAGCGTGTGACGGATGAGGTCGGTGAAGAAGAGAGCTTGTGCGGTTATCATGGCGATCCCTCAGTCACTCATTTCATTCGTGACAGCTCCCTTTACGCAAGGGAGCCTGGGTTTGCGCGATACACCTCAAATTTCCGCACGCGCAAGGAAACCGATTTCAGCACGAACCTGCGAGCGCGCTTGCGGAAATTTCATCGGCACCGGGTCCCACCCGGCGGAAATTTCAGAGCCTGCGGAGGCTCCTCCGCCGGTTAATACAGCGAATAGTAGATATCCTTCGGGCTTCTGGCGCGTTTGGTTGCCGGGGTTGCCGCCGCAGGATAGGTCTTGTCCGTTTTGGCGGTTTTTTTCGAAGATGCCGCCTTTGCCGCCGCTTTCAGCGCCGCGGCGCGCTGCTGTTCAAGCGCCTTTGCGCGCTCTTTTTCAAACGTATACGCCAGATCCGCGTACTTTTTCGCATAGGCGAGATCGTTTGCGGCGAGCGCATCGGCCTCATCACCGCGAATGGCGGCAAGCTGTGCGTTCAAGGCGGTGCGCGCCTGTGCATAATTGCGGTTTGCGGTGTCGAGCGCCTGACCGTACTGATTTTCCAGGCGGATGAGCGCGCTCTCGGTGAGACCGCCGTTATAGCCCTGCTGATACAAAAGCTCCGGCAGCTCGCGGCGCGCAAGCATTTTTACAAGATACGCCGCCTGCGTCTCGTCCGTATACTCCTGTTCGGCTCGCTTTTTATCCGCACTTACCGCATCGCGGCGGCGCTTGTTCTCGTTTTTGATCTGTTCGGCATTTGCCGTCTGCTGGGTCTTCAGCGCCTCGGTCAGCCGGCGGTTTGCCGCCTCCAGGTCTTTGATATACTGTGTGGATGCCATGGGTTGTCCTCCTTTTTGATTTGCCGGATTGCTCCGGCTTTTTTTATTTTTGCGGCGGCAGCAGCAAAACATCGCCCGGGTGAATGACGGAATTGACCGTCATCCCGTTAAACGCGGCGAGTTCGCCCATTTTACCGCCGTCACCGAGCTGCTCAAACGCGATGCGCCAGAAGCTATCGCCCGGCAAAACGGTGTACGTCTCTTTTTTCCTGCGAAAGCCGTTTAAGCCCGCGGCGCGGATGATCGGCTCAAAATCGCGGTAGCATTCGTTCATATCCACCCTGCCTTCGATTCCGGCAACCGAACCCGTCGAGGTATACTGCCAGATATCGCGGTGCAGTGTTCGGTTCGCGCGCTTGCCGCGGTAGTCCGCGAGCCACGTGGTATAGCGCTTGGAAAGTGCCGCGTGGTCGAGCTTTGTGAGCCAATAGTTCGTGTTGGCGTAAATACCGACAAAATAGCCGGCACGCTCGAGTTTATCGCAGAACGCCTTTGCGATCGCGGTGAGCTCCGCTTTTGTGAGCTTACCCATGCGCGGTTCACACTCGATATCGTAGTAAACCGGCAGTTCGAGCTGTTTGCCGCGGAGCAGCCGGATCACGAAATCCGCCTCCGCTTCGGCGGAAGCAATGCTGTCCGCCGCGCTGTAATAATAAACGCCAAGCGGCACGCCCGCCTCCTTAAAGCCGCGGTAGTGCTCGTGAAAGAGCATATCCGCCGTGCACGTCTGTTTACCCCAAAGGGTGACGCCGCAGCGCAGGATCACGCCGCCGATGCCGCTTTCGGCAACCTGTTTATAGTGAATCACCGGCTGATACGCCGATACGTCAAGCAGAATTTTTTCCATCTTCCCTCTCCTTTTTATACGGCGCGGTATAGCCGAGCGCACGCAGGCTGTCGGACACACCGGCGGTTGTCGGATCGATCACCGCGTTATAGATGCTCACCGCCGCGATCAGGCAGACATACGGGTTCGTAAGCGCCGAAACAAGCGTGCTGAACAGCATATTCCAGCTTGTGAGTGCTTCCGCCTGAATCCCGAAATAGCCGAAAACCGGTGTGATTGCCGCCAAAGCGACCTGCACCCAAAAATGCGGATTTTTCAGTCTTACTTTCCAGTTGATCATGGTATTTCACGCTCCTGTCTTTCGGTCGAGCTCGCTTCGGATCTCATCGAGGCGGTGATGTGCGCTTTTGGCGCTTTCCTCCAGCTTGAACACGCGCTCGACCACGCGGTTGTGCTGCTCCACCTTTTCTTCGAGCCGTTCCAGGCGGTAGAGCGTTAAGCGCGAGGATGTGAGAATGCCCGCAAAGCTGCCGATCACCGTGCCGAGGAGCGCCAGAAGCGAGGTGATGATGCCTTCACTCATGCCGTTTCCTCCGGGAGTACCCATACACCCGTGAGCTTGATCACGGCGGTTCTGCAATTCGTGAAAACCGTGATCACGCCCTGCGTCGAGATCATCAGAACGGCCGGTTCCGGGATTTCGTCCGCATTCATGCAGGTTGTAACGAATTCCATATCCATTTTCGGTGCCACCGCCATATCAAAATCCGCCGCGGAGACGTACGAATTGGCAGAAAAGCCCGTCGGACAGACGATCTCACCGGACAAAACCGCGAGCGGACCGATTTTTTGAACGGTCGCCTGCGAGGTGGCAAACGAATTCGAACGCTTTGTGACCGGATACTCCGTTACAGTATATGCGCCTTTTGCCAATCCGGCTTCCACCGCATCGATCAGGCCGTTGATTTTGGGAACGACGACCTCTTTAACCGGGCGGTCGAATGCCGCTTTCAGTTCCTTTGACGTCATGCCGACACTGCCCGGCTGATCCGGCAGGGAGCTCACGTCCTTTCCGGCGAAGTCCGCTTCGCCGATCTTATATGCAGTCAACAAGATGTTTCCTCCTTACTTTTTGCAGAATCCGGCGTGGCGGAACTGCCGCGTGATGCCGAACACGCCGAAGCCTTCGTTTAATCTGTCGTTCGACACGATTACCTGTGCGGTGAGATAGCGGCGCGGACCGATCCGGATCGGGATCACGCGCGGCGTATCGTTGACCAGAAAGCTCAGGCGCGCAAAATCCACGTCCGAAAAATCGAACATATCCGTCTGCACCGAGGCAACCGTTTTGCCGAAGTCGTTTTCCGTGCGGATGCGCACCGTACAGCCCGAGCGCGCATACGGCTTGATCAGAACGCCGCAGCCGCTGCGCAAAAGGCGCTTATACCGCATGAAATCGCCGTCGTCATCGGCTTTTGTGCTCCAGCTTGCCAAAATCGGTCTGCCGTCGTCGCTGTATTTGGCGCAGGACGCGATATCCGTGTTAAAGCGGCAGACGCGGCCGTCGGCTGTGCCGAAAAAGAGATCGGCGCCTTCGGCGTAAAAACAATTCGCCGGGATATCCGTCCAGTAAAAACACTCATAGAGCTTTCGCTGTCCGTTTTGCGCCGCGGACGGCTGGTTGCCGTCGAGCACATAGACAACGCCGTCCACCGCGATCAGGAAGCGGCCGTTCCATTCGACACAGACAGCCTTTGCAAGATCGGTTTTCGTGAGCGAGGCATCGACAAACGCGCTTCGGTTTTCCAGCGAGCGCTCCGCGGTTACCGCGTTTGACACGACCGCATAGACACCCGAAGGCGACAAAAACAGCGGCTCATCCGCGAGATAACCGACCGCGCGCGGCGCGATCATGCCGACACCGGAGATGCCCGCACGCAGCGGAAAAACCGCCTGCGTTCTGTCACCCGTTACGTTATCGAGCGCATAGCTGCGCAAAAACACGGTACTGTTGTGCTCGTCGCTCTCTTTTAACACCGCAAGGTCCGCGCCGATGCGCGCATATCCCATCACGGCGGTCATCTCGCTGCCGATCAGGCTGTATCCGTTATCGGGAAAATACGCCGGATCGCGCAGCGCACTGCGAAAATCGGTTGCCGGGTGGTCGGGATTTCCCGAGAGGAAGACATAGCCGCTGCCGTCGGCGCCGAACTGCGCCGCGATGGTGCATTTGGCGATCTTTTCATAAGCGCCTTCCACCGTTTTTTCAAAGCGGATGAACACGTTATCCGCGCCGGATACCGCCGGTTTTGCCGGCGCTTCGGTGAAGGTGACAAGACCCGCATTGCGGTTTACGGTAAAGTCGGTTCCTTCGGTCAGCTCCGTTCCGTTCACGGTGACGGTGACCGGCGAATTTTTATCGAGCAGATCGGTGTCGAGCTGGTATTTTTTTGAGGTGCCGTCGGCCAGAAAGCGGTTCTCGCGCTTTGGTGTGAGAAGATTCACATCCTCGTATGCGACACCGCCGGAAAGCGGATTTCTGCCGATGCTTGTAACCGGGCGCGGCGAAAGCTCCGCGGCATCCTGCACCACAAGGCCGTTATACGTCAGATATTCGCCGCCGGTCAGAATCCAGAGGCGGCCGTTCGCATAAAACGCGGCGGAACGCGCATCGGTGACACCTGTTCGCAGAACCGTCGGGTTATTAAACTCGGTGATGTCGTAAAGCGTGTCGCCGCCGTGCGCGATCATGCGATAGCCAAACTCGAAACGCGCGGCAAAGATGCCGTTGACCGGGCCTTTGAGCGTGCAGAGCGTGCGCCAGCCGAGACGCTTTTCGGGAAAACCGCCGCTGTCGGAAATGAGGTTCGGCGCATACGGCGAGCGATCGGCGCGCACCTTTGTCGGGTCGGCGGAAAGATCGACGCCGCGAAAGGCCGTGTACCGCGCTGTTTTCACCGGAAACTGCGGCGAAACCGGGATATAACGCATCAATCATCCCTCCAGACCGCATCGCGCACCGGCTCAAATACGCCCGGCGTGTTATAAAACGACTGTGTATACATCGCGTTATAATAGTTGAAATGGGCGAGATCGCTGTCTTCCGCCATCAGACGCGCCGCCATACCGTAAACAAGACAGGTGCGCGCGAGCGTTTCGTGATAGCGGATCTCGTCCGAAAGGCCGCGCACCAGCGGCGCCATCGCCAGCGCCGGTTCACCCTCTGCATAGCGGAGCTGATTTTCCAGCGGAAGGGTCTCCGCAAGCAGGATATTGAGTGCCGCGAGCGAAAAATCGCGGTATTCCTCCGCCATATCCGCGCTTTCGCCTTTTAAGGCAAGCGCCGATACGATCAGTTCTTCTGCTGTCATGCTGTTCTCTCCTTTTTTCTTGATAATAACCCCGCCGCCCGCCCGTTCCGTTTATTTTACGCGGTCAGAACCCACCGCAGGGAATTAAAACGTCTTTTCGGTAACGTCGGACGGAAACGCGTTCGTGCGGTATGCATAGACCTTGACGGTCGTGCCGGACGAAACGGTATCCGATGCGGTGCCGTAGCGGACGGTCGGAGAATAGCGCGGGTCGGAACCATCGGTGGTGTATGCAAAGCTTACACTGCCGGTGGAACAGGTGAATGCGCCGTTTGAACCGATCGCCGGTGCCGCACAGACGACAGCGCCGTCTTCGCCGGTGTTGACCTCGGCATAAACGCCTTCACAGCGCGCCGCAAACACGAACAGATCGTAGATCTGTCTGCCTTCCAGCAGGTTGCCGGAGATGCCCGGCGGATCGCGGTGGAGTTTCGTCTCCGAAAGGGTTACCGGGAACGCCGCACACTGCTTCTGTGCGATGATGAAGTTGACACCTTTCGGCCAGCGGCTCTGCGGAACTTTTACGACGGTCATATTGTCGTAGAGGCCGACCTGACCTTTCGCGAGTGCCTTTTCGCCGAGAGATTCCACGCGCATGAACTCGTCGGAATGCTTCAACAGCTTATAGACGTGCGCCGGAACGAACAGGGTTCTGCCGTCCTGCGGGATCTCGGCATTATCGAGCGCGAGAGTGCCTTCGGAGATGCGGCCGCAGACGTTTGCGGCGGTGAGCGCTTCATCATTGCCGACGATTTTGCCGGCGAGGTGAGAAAGGCGGTCGAACGCATACGTATCGGAGGTTGGAACGGCGCGCTCACGCACCTGCATACCGAGCATCTTGCCCGCCTCTTTTACGCCGTCCTGCTGCAGATTGTTGCCTTTGTCGATGGTGAGCGAAAAGGCTTTGTCCTGCGTCAGGGTGAACTCCTGCACAAGGTCCTGCATCTCGTGCGGACTGCCGTAGCGGTGCAGACCGTTGCGGTTATAATCGACCATCGGAACGGTCTGCGGGATGGTGATCTTTACGGTTTTTGCACCTTTGAACGAGAACTCGTCCGAGAGGCGGCCCGCGATCATCGAAGCTTCTTTAAAAACCGACTGGATCTTTTTTTCGTATTTTTCATGAAGATTAACTGCCATTGTACTGTTTCCTCCTGTTGTTAATTGATATGGTTTTGGTTGTGTGTGGTGTGTGTGGAAGTTTGTGCAGAGGTTTTTTTGCGTTCATCGTTTTCGGGAGGCGAAACGCCTCCCCTACGGTTTGTAATGCGGATTTCTTGCAGACCTGCAGGTAACATCGTAGGGGCGGTCATCGGCCGCCAGCGGTTTGTAATGCGGATTTGCAATTATCAGAAAACCAAAAGGAACGCACAAACCCATGCCTTCCCCATTGGGCACCCGTAGGGCGTGCCTTGTGCTGAGCTGTCATCCGGAACGGATGACTGAGGGATCGCCGCGATTACGCAGAAACCTTCCAGTGTTCACCGCTTCGGTCTCTGCGCGCACCTTCACCTTCCCGCAATCTTATTTCGCGCTCCCACTCGCTCGTGCCGCGAGGGCACATCCTTTCTTCCGAAAAGAAAGGATGCAAAGATTCGCGTAAGAAAGAACCCTCCCCGCCGGGTTCTCTCTTACGTATCTCTTTCCGGCTTGTTCCGCTAACGAAAAAAGTGCAAACTTGATAGTCCGTGCGGTCCGCTCAGCGTGCACGACTTAAATGATTCGGGACACATATCCACTCTCGACCGGTGCACAGCACAGATTTGCTCTGGTTCGGTTGTGCGTATCGGCGCTCTCTGCCACCGCATAATGAGTGGATGAAAATATACGCGCAAGCGTTGACGGATGAGGTCGACGAAGCAGAAACTCCGTGCGTGGTCGTTTTATCCCTCCACCGCCATTCGGCGGTCCCCCTCCCTTTTCAAGGGAGGTTGGGTTTGTGCGATTGTTTTAGTTTGTACGTAAATTGAAAATCTGTACGTTTATCGTTTTCGGGAGGCGAAACGGCGTCCCCTACGTTGTTGATCGAGAGTGCGTGTTAAACCGGTTCTTTCTCGCTTGGGGCGAATATCGCGGCGGTGATCAGCTTGATAACGCCAGCTGCAATCAGCACAAGCGGAACAAGCACGAATGCGCCGATTTTATCGAACAGCGGAAGGATATCAAAATTGCCGGTGAACGTCCAGATGATCGCAAGACCGCCGGCAAGAAGCGCTGCGCCGAACGCAAGCTCTTTTGCGCGTGCCGCGATTGCGGCAAGGCGGCGTGTTGCCGAAAGCCAGCCGAACACGATAGCCGCACATACACCTGCGGCAATGAGGCTGCAAAGTATACGCAAACCAAGGATGCCGAGTTCCCGGCTATGGGTGTATCCGTCATAACGCCACGCGCCATGCGGATCATTCTCAAAAAACTCCACGTCGCAGTAATAAACCAGCGGTTTGAGTTCCCGGAACTCCTGCACGCGTATCTCGGTAAAATACTTCTCGCTGTTTACGATATATTTGAGAACGACGTCATATTCGTTATCGCCGTCTTTCACCGGGGTTACGCTTTCGATGTATCCCGGCGCCGTTTTCAACGAACCGGAGGCGGATGCACCGGCGAGGCGCACGTACTGCACACCGTTATATACAGCCGCCACGACGCCTGCAGCAAATACCACCGCAAGGATCACGCCGATCACGATATGCTTCGTGTGTTGGCGAATCTGACCGAGTTTTTGAAGCGCGCTGTCGAAACAGCCGGCTTTATAGAGCAGACCGATCAGCCGGACAAGAGCCAATGTTAACGCCAAACCGCCGCCGACAAGCAGAGAAAGGTACGAGTTCTTGTTCGGCATATCAAAATAAAACAAAGCGCGGGAAGGATCGTTCCGATCAAAAAAGATCCGCAATTCATCGTCCGGCACGTTCACGTTGCTCTTTCCTTCTTTGGAAATGAAGTACGCCTTTCCGTCCACGACGTACTGATACGTATTGCGGTACTGACGCAGCACACCGCCCTCTTTTTCGGGTTCTTCGGCGAAATATTCGTCCACGAGCACGGCGAGCGTCTCCGTATCCGGTGTAAATTCCGTGAGTTTACCCCACATGCCGCAGCCGAGCAAAAGCGCGCCGACCAGGAAGAAAGCGACGATGCCGATAACCGATTTTTTCATTGTGATTCCTCCTTTTCGCACAAGCGGTTTTCTTCTGATTAAAGCATAGCACGATTGGAAGAAAAAATCTATAAAAAAACACAAGTGGTCGATTTCGGCACATAAGTGGTCGATTTCAGCGCCTAAGTGGTATTTGGGAATGTGGTGTGAGGGTGGGATGCGAGTGACGGAAGAGGTTGGTGAAGCGCAGAGACCCATTTGGCTCCCTTGCGTAAAGGCACCCGAAGGGCGTGCCTTGTGCTGAGCTGTCATCCGGAACGGATGACTGAGGGATCGCCG
>JBGUUS010000007.1:0-6037 GCA_045133675.1 Oscillospiraceae bacterium
GCACCCCAGTTCGTTGCGGCGAACATCTCGCACATCGCGCCTTTTTTCTTCTGCAAAAATGCCGCGGACTGCACCTGTTTCGTGCGCAGGTCGGCGCGTGTATCGCGATAGAGCGGGCTTTTGATGAAGGCGTCGCCGCCGCCCCAGCTCGCTTTCGGCACCCAGTATTCCTGCTGACGCATATGCTTGCCGCCGTTTAACTCCAGAAGTTCCTGGTCGGTGCCCGGATAGTCGGCGATCGACTCCATATCGAGCGCGCGGCCTTCCGTAAATGCCGAACAGCGCGGCGCGTCCGCCCACGGATATGGCGAGGAATCACTCGTGTGGAACGTGTATTCGAGTCCGTTTTCCTCGCACCAGCGCTTGTTCGATACAAACCACTGCTGATAGAGGAAGCCGGCGTGTTCCCAGTAGTCGCGCGCCTCGGCACAGCTCTCTTTTTTGAGGATGGTTTTCAGGTGCGGCGTGATATCGTAGCCGTATTTTTCGGCAAAAGTGCCGGCAAAATTGCTCGACCACGGGAAGAAATCGGCTTCCTCCGAACCCGGCGCAAACACCTTCGCGCTGACGCGGCGGTTATCCGCATCGGAGAAAAAGCCTTTCACCGTCGTGCCGAAATATGCGCCGACCGCCGCTTTCGTCGGTTCATAGACGTATTGGTGGAACAGCTCGGCGCTTTTTGGTTCTTCAAACGCCGGGAAACCCCAGCTTGTCTCCTGTACACAGACCTCGCCGTCGATCAGGCGGATGCGCTTTTGTGTCAGCTCCGGATGATCCTCGCGGCGGATGCGTCCGCCGGCATCACCCGGCGGAAAGTTGAAGCCGTCGTTGATCCAGACGGAAAGCTCCAGCTCCGCCGCCGCTTTCACAAAGTTTTTCACCATCGAAAACCAGCTGTCGCTTAAATATCCTGCCGCATCAAAGCCGTGCGGCGGTTTGTTGAACAGCACGATGCCGCCAAAACCGTTTTCTTTCAGCGAGGAAAGCTGTTTAAGCGCCGCTTCATAGGAGACTTCCTCCGGCTTGTGCGAGGTGACAAAGTAAAACGGGATCGGGCGAAACGGCCGGATCTGCGCTTCGTTCGGGTATTCTGTCATCAAAATCCCTTCTTTCAGTTTTTCCACGGATTATTCTTGTTCGGGTCGGTCGGGTCCCAGCCGCGCAGCTCCTCATTCGAGGTATCGATCTTCGGTGCACTCGGTTTGCCGAGCGGCCCCGGGCTTGTCGTGTCGTCATAAATAACGGTGGTAAAGCCGTACGGGCAGTTGTCGTAGAGCCACTTGACGTCTTTAACCGTCATGCGGATGCAGCCGAGGCTCGCCGGAGAACCGAGCTTGTTGAACTCGTCGTACTCAAGGTCGCCTGCGTCCTGCGAATAGTAGGGTACAGAGTGGAACATGATGCCGCCGCGTACACGGATCGCATACTGTCCCCATGTTCCGTCCACCATTAAGCACCAGCGGTAGCGGTCGAGCGAGTGCACCTCCATCGTCGGAGTTGCGTGACCGCTTCTGCCAACACTGCATACGATTGCTTTCACCGGAACGGTGTAGTTGCCGTTGTCGTCCTTGCCGTAGACCGTAACGGTGCACTGCGCACGGTTGACGGCAACAAGATACGGCTGATTGCTTCTGCCCGCCGCATTCCAGGTCGCACCGCCGGCGGAGGTATAAATATACGGTTTTGCCATAACAGCAACACTGCGCGTATGTGCTGCGGTGTTGCCGGAGGTATCTTTTGCCTCATAAACGACCGTGTACGAGCCGACTTTGTTTGTGTCCACATTCGAGGAAACGAGCGTTACCGTCGGTTTTTCGTCCTTGTCATCCTCCGCCCAGACGCCTTTCATCGGGTCAAACGCGGTTCCGACAGTGAACGACGTGTCGGCAGCGCCTTTTATAACCGGCGCAGTCACGTCCGGCTCTTCGATGATAAGCTGAAGCGGCAGGGAAGTGCGGTTGTTCGATCGGTCCGCCGCAATAACGGTCAGCTCGTATACACCCGGTTTTGTGAGATCCGGCGGCAGGTTTTCGAGGATGAGCGTTACCTCCTGCACGTCCGCAACCTCCGCTTCGATCATAGCCAGCAGGTCATCCGCCGTTGCCATCTGATCGGAGAATACGGTGATTCCCGGTGTGTGCAGGGTGAAAAGCGGTGCAACCGTATCTTCAACGGTGAACGGCGCGGTATACGTATCGATACCGATTTTTAAGATCACTTCGTATTTGCCCGCGAGGTTTGTATCCACCGCCGATTCAACGGAAACATCCTCGAGCTTGCCGTTTTTGACCTCTTCGATCAAAAGCTCCGGCGAAAAAGGTGTACCCGCTTCGATCACTGCGTTTTCTTTTAAAACAAGCTGCGGTCTGATCAGCCAGCACAGGAGCAGGGCAATGCCAAGCGCCAGAATAACACCGCACGTTATAAAAAGCGGCCATTTCGTTTTGCGTTTTCCCATTTTTCTTTCCCTCTCTTTAAAAAAAGAACAGCGGCAGCCGATGCCGACCGCCGCCGCTCTTTTGTATACCTTTGGAATACGATTAGGAGAATTTCAGGACGCTGTCCGGAAGATCGTTCTGATCTGCGGAAACCGTGAAGAAGATGGTGATGTCAGCCGGAACCTGTTTGTACAGTTTCTCGAGCAGGCAGCCAAGGCCTTCATAGTCTTTTGCGCCGTCTTTTTCGCCGATTTTCAGGATGCCGTCGACGAAGATCTCTTTGATATCGTAGTTACCGGCAAGAACACCGGAAACAAAACCGTAAAAAGCGTCATAACCTTTGATCGCATATTCGTCAGCATCGATCAGACGGCATTTGTGGTCGATCTCAAGAGTGAGCTGCATGCCTTTTTCGATGCAGACAACAGCGCCGGTCGTGCTCTGAACTGCTGCGTTAACTTTGTCGATGAGCAGTTTGGTTTTGCCGCTGCCTTTTTTACCGATAATCAGTTTAATCATAGTCGTGTCCTCCATTGCTTTATTTGAAACCGGAGATTCGTTCCCTCCGGCATCAAGTCCTTAAAAAATTAGCCGAGTTTTGCTTCAAGAGCTGCTTTTTCTTTCTCATAGCCCGGTTTGTTGAGAAGTGCAAACATATTCTTTTTGTAGCTCTCAACGCCCGGCTGGTTGAACGGGTTAACGCCCAGAACATAGCCGGAAAGGCCGCATGCTTTTTCGAAGAAGTAGATCAGGTAGCCGAGCTCGTGTTCGTTAATCTCCGGAACCTCAACAACCAGGTTCGGAACGCCGCCTTCGGTGTGTGCAAGGATGGTGCCCTGCATAGCTTTGCGGTTAACCTCGGACATGTTGCGCTCGGAGAGGAAGTTCAGACCGTCGAAGTTGGTCGGGTCCGCTTTGATATAGAAGTCGGATTTCGGTTTTGCGAAATCAACGATCGTCTCAAACATGATGCGGGTGCCGTCCTGAATGAACTGGCCCATCGAGTGCAGGTCGGTCGAGAAGATAACGGAAGCCGGGAAGATACCTTTCTGGTCTTTGCCTTCGCTCTCGCCAAACAGCTGTTTGAACCATTCGTTCATCATAGCAAATGCCGGATCATAGCTTACGAGGATCTCGGTGGATTTGCCTTTGCGATACAGCGCGTTGCGGTATGCAACGTATTTCCAGCAGTCGTTTGCTGCCATATCTTTTACTGCGTAGTCAGCTCTTGCTGCAGCTGCACCTTCCATCAGTGCGGTGATATCGCAGCCTGCAACAGCGATCGGCAGAAGACCTACTGCGGTCAGAACCGAGAAACGGCCGCCAACGTCGTCCGGAACAACGAAGGTGTCGTAGCCTGCTTCGTCAGCGAGCTCTTTGAGCGTGCCGCGTGCTTTATCGGTGGTTGCATAGATGCGTTTGTTTGCTTCTTCTGCGCCGTATTTTTCGATGAGCAGTTCGCGGAATACGCGGAAAGCGAGCGCCGGCTCGGTGGTGGTGCCGGATTTCGAGATGATGTTAACCGAAATATCTTTGCCTTCGCAGATCGAAAGGATTTCGTTTAAGTAAGTCGGGTTGATGTTGTTGCCGACAAAGTAGATATCCGGGGTGTCTTTTTTGAGGTTGTTATAAAACGGCGATTTGAGCATCTCGATCGCAGCGCGTGCGCCGAGATAGGAACCGCCGATACCGATAACGATGAGAATGTCGGAATCGGATTTGATTTTTTCTGCCGCTTTCTGGATGCGTGCAAATTCTTCTTTGTCGTAGTTAACCGGGAGGTCGACCCAACCGAGGAAGTCGTTACCCAGACCGGAACCGGACTGAAGCATTTCTTCTGCTGCAGCGATCTGCGGTGCGATACCTGCCAGTTCGTCTGCTGCGATAAACTGTTTTACGTAAGTGTCATTAAGTTTTAATGCCATACCGTTCATCTCCGTTTTTGAAGTGGATTAGGATATGGTTTAATTCTACAATAAATCAAACGGTAATTCAAGCGCTTTTAGCGAAAAGTTGAAAAAAATTTCCGAAAAGTTCACGGGTTTCCGATCAGTTTTGCACCTAAAAGCCCGAAAGCGGCCCAGAAATCCAGTTTTGGCACCGAAAAAGCTGCCGTGAGCGGAAAGGTGTGAACAGCTTTGCCTGCTTTAACGGTCATTTCGCCCAAAACCGCACCTTCAATAACGGGTGCCTCCACCTCTTTTGGCAAAGTGAAGGTTTCTTCCACGGCGTTTGCGTCCGTTTTTTTGATCAGAACCGGTGCGGTTTCCAGATTTACTTTCAACTCTTCCGTCACACCGCCGTGCACGGCAACACCCGGCAGATCGTCTGCGGAGAGCTTCGGCGTATATGTGCACCAATTGGCAAAACCGAAATCGAGCAGTTTTCTTGCATCGGCAAAGCGCTCTTTTGAGGTGGGGCAGTGCATCACTACGGAAATAAGGGTAAGTCCGTTTCGCTCGGCCGCCGCCGAAAGGCAGGAGCCCGCGCCGTCGGTCGTTCCGGTCTTTAAGCCGATGCAGCCTTCGTAAAACCGCACGAGTTTGTTCGTGTTCACAAGCTGGGTCGCACCGCCGCGCAGAGAATCCATCCAGACGGAACTGTATTTTCGCGCTTCTTCGTGTGTTAAAAGCGCTTTTGACATCAGCGCGATATCCCGCGCGGTGGAAACGTGACCTTCCGCGTCAAGTCCCGTCGGGTTTTTGAACACGGTGTTTTCCATCCCGAGTTCCTTTGCGCGCGCGTTCATCAGCGCAACGAACGCCTCTTCGCTTCCTGCAATGTGTTCGGCAAGCGCCATTGCCGCATCGTTCGCGCTGCCGATCGCCGTCGCTTTAAACAGCTCTTCCACCGTCATCTGCTCGTTTTCTTTGAGCCAGATCTGGCTGCCGCCCATGCTCACCGCGTGTGCCGATGCGGTCACCGTGTCGCTCATCGAACATTCGCCGCGCCCGATCGCTTCCAAAACGAGCAGCATTGTCATGATCTTCGTGATGGATGCCGGCGGCATCGGTTCATCTGCGTCTGCTTCAAATAAAACCGCGCCGCTCTGCGCGTCGATGAGAATTGCCGACCCGGCCGAGAGCGTCACCGTCGCTTCCTGCTCTTTCGGCGCGGCATAAACGCGTGTGCCCAGCAGGACGAACGCAAGTATCATACACAAAATCCGCTTTTTCATGGATTTAGCCTCCTTTTGGTTGAAGATATGCGCGGTGTCCGCCGGACATTCGCGGTTCTGAAACGCACAGCCCGGCCATATATTGAAAAAAACGGAGGGATGAAAAATGGAACAGACCGAACCGATCACGATACCGGCACTTTCGCCCGATATATCCGAAGAGATGATCCCGGAAACGGAGCTTTTGCCGCCTGCCAAAAAGCCGCGGCTGATATCCTATCTTTTTACCGTGCAGCTTTCGCTGGCACTGCTCACAGCCACTGCGTTTTTGCTGCTGCGCCTCGGTTTTCCGGACGAAGCCGACCGCTTTCTTTCGGAAAGCGCCGCGCTGATTCAGTCCGATCTCTCTTTTGCACCGCAGCTGAGTGAGGCTGCCGCTTTTGTTGCGGACCGGCTCGCCTTTTCGGGTGAAGTCTCCGCC
>JBGUUS010000008.1:0-5345 GCA_045133675.1 Oscillospiraceae bacterium
CTTTTCGGAAGAAAGGATGTGCCCTCGCGGCATGAGCGAGTGGGAGAACGAAATAAGATTGCGGGAAGGTGAAGGTGTGCGCAGAGATGAAAGCGGTGCGCACTGGAAGGTTTCTGCTTTATCGCGGCGATCCCTCAGTCATCCGTTCCGGATGACAGCTCCCTTTACGCAAGGGAGCTTGGCGCGTGTTTCTTTCGGTTTTGATGTGATCGCAAATTCGCGATACCAACCGCGGGCGGCCAATGACCGCCCCTACGGTGTTGATTGTGAGTTTCGCACGCGCCAAAATAAACATACAAACCGATAACCCTTCTCCTTTGGAGAAGGTATCATCCGGAACGGATGACGGAAGAGGACGTTCCACGCACAGAATTCGCACGAAAAATCAAACTTGACGAAAATGACGGCGGACCAGTCCGCTTCTATGAAATTGCCGCGAGCAGGCGCGGCAATTTTTTCTTTCTCCCGCAAATTTGACGAAAATGACGAAAATACCTTGTTATAATATAAACACCGAAGAAAAGAACTTCAAAATCCGCGCTTGCGGAAATTTCAGAGGCTGCGGGTCCCACCCGATAACACCAAAGGAATTCATCTTTTCGCCTTTCTTTTTTCAAAATAGTATGCTATACTGTTAGATATCAAATTGTTTCATATCAAACTTTTGAAAAAGGAGGGTGTATCCGTGAAACAGCGTGCCGTCGGCTGGGAAATCGGCCGGCTTTCCCATACGTTTTACCGAACTATGCATAACTGCCATGCCGATTCCTTTCCCGAGGGAATCTCCGGCACCAATATCCGCATCATCCGCTTTCTTGCTTCCCACAAAGACCGCGATATCTTCCAAAAGGATATCGAAGAGGAGTTTTCCGTCCGCCGCAGCACCGTCTCCAAGGTGCTTGCCTTGATGGAGGACAAAGGTCTGATTGAGCGCAAAGCTGTGCAGAGTGACGCGCGGTTAAAACGCCTCGTCCTGACAGCACGCGGCGAGGAGATCGTCCGCATCACGACCGATGCCGCGATCGCGACCGAATCGCGCCTGATCGAAGGCTTTTCCGAAGAAGAGCTGCTCACCCTGCGTTCGTTTTTGAACCGTATGATGCAAAACCTCGGCGAATGTGACACCAATAAAGAAACAGACACAAAGGAGGATCTTGTATGATCAAAAAACTGGCCCGCAGCATCCGGGAATATAAAAAACCTGCGATCTTAACGCCGCTTTTCATGGTCGGCGAAGTCGTTATGGAAGTATTGATCCCGCTGCTGATGGCAAACCTCATCGACTTCGGCATCGAGATGGGCGATATGGGATACATCTTAAAAATGGGTACCGTGCTCGTCATTTCGTGCCTTGCCTCGCTCGCGTTCGGTATGCTCTCCGGTCATTTTGCCGCTGTTGCATCCTCGGGCTTTGGCAAAAACCTGCGCTCCGACCTCTTTGCCAAGGTGCAGGGCTTCGCTTTTTCCAATATTGACAAGTTCTCCTCCGCGAGCCTTGTAACGCGCCTCACCACTGACGTTGCAAGTATTCAGAACACCTTCGCGATGTGCATCCGCATGGTCGTGCGCGCACCGCTGATGTTTTTAACCTCGCTGATCATGGCGATTTTCATCAACCCGACACTCTCGCTCATTTTCCTTGCGGCTATTCCGATTCTTGCCGGCGGCATCGCGTTTATTATGACGCACGCGCATCCGATCTTCAAGCGCACGTTCAAGCTGTACGATAAATTGAACCGCGTTGTGCAGGAAAATCTGCACGGTGTCCGCGTTGTAAAAGCCTTTGTCCGCGAGGATCACGAGACCGAAAAATTCAACGAAGTCTCCGGCAGCATCTATAAGGACTTCACCAAAGCCGAAAAGATCGTCTCCTATAACTCGCCGCTGATGCAGTTTTGCTCCTACGCCTGCATCCTGCTGATCTCCTGGATCGGTGCCCAGCTGATCGTCGCTTCCGGCAACGACCAGGCGCTCGGCCTTACCACCGGTCAGCTCACGAGCCTGTTCTCCTACGGTATGCAGATCCTCTCGAGCCTGATGATGGTTTCGTTCATCTTCCTGATGCTCGTCATCTCGCGCGCATCCGGCGAACGTATCGTCGAAGTTCTCGATGAAACAAGCGACCTCGCAAGCCCGGAAAACGCAAAAACCGAAGTCAAAGACGGCTCGGTTGCCTTTGAAAACGTCACCTTCCGCTATGGCAGAACGGCGGAAAAACCGGTTCTCGATCACATCAATATCACGATTCCGAGCGGCGCCACCGTCGGTGTTATCGGCGGTACGGGCAGCTCAAAGAGTACGCTCGTTCAGCTGATCCCGCGCCTTTACGACACGGTGGAAGGCAGCGTTAAA
Source organism: Oscillospiraceae bacterium (assembly GCA_045133675.1). Classification (GTDB taxonomy): domain Bacteria; phylum Bacillota; class Clostridia; order Oscillospirales; family Ruminococcaceae; genus Paludihabitans. The sequence goes on from JBGUUS010000008.1 coordinate 2,353, forward strand.
GTCGGCGGCGTTGACGTCCGCGAATACGATCTCGATGCACTGCGCAACGCCGTTGCAATGGTTCTGCAGAAAAACGAGCTCTTCTCCGGCACGATCAAGGAAAACCTCCGCTGGGGCAACAAAAATGCCACCGACGAGGAGCTGATTCACGCCTGCAAGCTCGCGCAGGCCGATGAGTTCGTTACCTCCTTCCCGGACGGATACGACACCCATATCGAACAGGGCGGTACGAACGTATCGGGCGGTCAGAAACAGCGCCTGTGCATCGCGCGCGCCCTGCTCAAAAAACCGAAGATCCTCATTCTTGACGACTCGACCAGTGCGGTTGATACCAAGACCGACGCGCTGATCCGCCGCGCTTTCCTCGATGAGATCCCGGATACCACAAAATTCATCATCGCACAGCGCATTTCCTCGGTGCAGGATGCCGATATCATCCTCGTTATGGAGGAAGGCAGAATCGACGGCGTCGGCACGCACGAAGAACTGCTTTGCACGAACGCGATTTACAAGGAAGTCTATGAATCCCAGCAGAAAGGAGGCGGCGACGATGACTTCGACCGATAAAAAACCGAGAGGTCCGATGGGTCCGAAAGGTCCGATGGGCAGAGGACCGCGCGGTATGATGCCGCCGGGCGGAAAGCCGCAGTTTGAGAAAAAGACGTTCCTGCGCCTGTTTCAGTACTTTGCGCCGTATAAATTCCGTCTGTTCCTGGTGCTTCTGTGCATCATCACAACGGCGCTTGTCGGCGTTGCGACCTCGCTTTTTCTGCAGGTACTGATCGATGATTATATCGCACCGCTTCTGGCATCGTCCGTTCCGGATTTCTCGGGACTTCTTGTTGCAATTCTCTATGCCGCGGGCATTTTTCTTGCGGGTATTCTCGCGGGATTTATCCAGCAGCGCCTGATGATCGCCGTATCGCAGGGTATCTTAAAGCGCATCCGTGACGAGCTGTTTGCACATATGCAGCATCTGCCGGTCCGCTATTTTGATACGAACACCCACGGCGACCTGATGAGCCGCTTCACCAACGACACCGACACGATGCGTCAGCTCATCACCGGCAGCATCCCGCAGGTCGTTTCCTCCGCGATCTCGATCGTCACGGTCTTTGTTGCAATGGTCACCACCGATATCTGGCTCACGATCCTCACCGTCGTCACTGTCGTTCTGATGATGATGTGTACGAAAACGCTCATGGCGAAAAGCGCAAAATTTTTCGTGGATCAGCAGAAATCGCTCGGCGCGGTCAACGGCTTTATCGAAGAGATGATGCACGGCCAGAAAGTCGTCAAGGTCTTCTGCCACGAGGAAGAGGCGATGAAGGACTTTGCGGCGAAAAACGATGAGCTGTGCAAAAATGCGACCGAAGCGGCACGTTTTTCCAACGTCCTTGGCCCGGTTATGAATAACCTCGGCCATCTGCAGTACGTTCTGATCGCGATCGTCGGCGGCGCGCTGGCTCTCTGGGGTGTCGGCGGACTGACGCTCGGCGGCATTGCGGCATTTTTGATGCTCTCGCGCAGCTTCACCCAGCCGGTCAACCAGATCGCACAGCAGGTTGGCGCGCTCTTTATGGCAATGGCAGGTGCACAGCGCATTTTTAACGTCATGGATCAGAAACCGGAGGCGGACGAAGGCTATGTTGCGCTCGTCAACGCGCACATTGCCGCAGACGGCACGATCACCGAATGCGAAGAGCATACCGGCGAGTGGGCATGGAAGCATCCGCACGGCGACGGCACCACGACGTATACGAAGCTCACCGGCAAGGTCGATTTCTTCGATGTTGACTTTGCGTATGTGGAGGATAAGATCGTTCTGCACAACGTAACGATCCACGCGGCACCGGGCGAGAAGATCGCGCTGGTCGGTGCAACGGGCGCGGGCAAAACAACGATCACGAACCTTATCAACCGCTTCTACGATATCGCCGACGGCAAGATCCGCTACGACGATATCAATATCAACAAGATCAAAAAGGCGGATCTGCGCCGTTCGCTCGCGGTGGTACTGCAGGATGTCAACCTGTTCACCGGCACGGTTATGGAAAACATCCGCTATGGCAAGCTGGACGCAACGGACGAAGAGTGCATCGCGGCGGCGAAGCTTGCAAATGCCGACAGCTTTATCCGGATGCTCCCGGACGGTTATAACACGGTGCTGGAAGGTGATGGCTCGGGCCTTTCGCAGGGTCAGCGCCAGCTGCTTTCGATCGCGCGTGCGGCAGTTGCCGATCCGCCGGTTATGATCCTCGACGAGGCAACCTCCTCGATCGATACGCGCACCGAGGCGATCGTACAGCGCGGCATGGATGCGCTGATGAAAGGCAGAACGGTCTTTGTTATCGCGCACCGCCTTTCGACGGTACAAAACGCCGACCACATCCTCGTTCTGGAAAAAGGCCGCGTAATCGAGCAGGGCAACCACGAAACCCTGATCGAACAGCAGGGCAAATACTATCAGCTCTACACCGGCGCCTTCGAACTCGAATAACCGGCGGGTGGAGAAGCCTCCGCAGGCAATGAAAAAACGTCACGCTGTGCGTGGCGTTTTTTGTTTCTGTCGCAAACCATCAATCCGCACACACCAAAACAACCGCACAAACGATAACCCTTCTCCTTTGGAGAAGGTGGATTTTTGCGAAGCAAAAAGACGGAAGAGGACGTTCCACGCACAAACCTTCTTCTTCATCGACCTCATCCGACCTCGTTTCACTCGGCCACCTTCCCCAATGGGGAAGGCTTGGGTCTTTGCGTTTCTATCGGTTTTTCAATAATCGCAAATGCATCTGACCAACCGCTGGCGGCCGATGACCGCCCCTACGGTGTTGATTGGAGGTTTGTTCGTATATTTTAACTCACTCGCTATGCGGTGGTAGAGAGCGCCGACACGCATAACCAAACCAGAGCAAATCTGTGCTGTGCACCGGTCGAGAGAGGATATGTGTCCTGAATCATTTAAGTCGTGCACGCTGAGCGGACCGAAC
>JBGUUS010000009.1:0-18572 GCA_045133675.1 Oscillospiraceae bacterium
TGAAGTGTTGTTCTAAGGATTTAAGCGTATAATCGTTGAGTTTCTCCTCATATTCTGCAATTATCCCATCTACGTCAGCACGGTAGGGTTTGGCGATTTCGGCGAGTGTGCGGCTTTCTTCCTCGGAACTCTCCGGAAGATTTTCGATACTGCTTTCCGGAATACTTTCCGGTTCATCCGGTGTTACGGCTGCCGGTTGGCACGCACAAAGCAGGAGCAAGAGAAGGACACAGAACAGCGAAACGAGGGATTTTAAACTCTTTTTCATAACAGGATACCTCCTTTATGCTTCCAAAGCGTACGGCGCATCACCGGGAAGCTGCAGAAATGTGCCGTTCTTCCTGATTCCATTATATCACAGTAAGGAAAATCCACAAGTAGAATTTAGGGTTTGTTTTTTGTGCAAAACGCGAAATACACAAAATTCTCGGGAGCTCTTTTACAAAAGTCACTCTGCTTTTTTGATTTTTTTCTTCCGTTCTTTTGATAAAATCCACAAAAACGATTGAAATGCGCGGAGATATCGTTTATAATGTTCATAGATACTGTGGCGGTGTGCGCGTTATACCGTCCCAAATCGGAAACAAGCCGGGCGCCTGCCGGCGGTAAAGGCGCTGTTATTACGGCTTTTATAATTCATTCCGCCGGAGAATGAGGTAAGCTATGGCAAAAATTATTGGCGACGCTCTTCCGAATATTCCGTGGCAGGAAAAACCGGAAGGCTGCAGAGACATCGTTTGGCGCTATGATCTCAACCCGATCATCAACCGCGACGAGCAGAAAGACTCCAACTCCATCTTCAACAGTGCAGTAGTTCCGTGGGGCGATGGCTTCATCGGCGTATTCCGCTGCGACAACCGTTCCCGTTCGATGGACATCTTTGTAGGTCGTTCCAAAGACGGTCTGAAATGGACTTTCGAAGACGAGCCGATCAAATTTGAAGGCGACGATCCGGAAATCCTCAAGAGAGAATACCGCTATGACCCGCGCGTTCTCAAAATCGAAGACCGTTACTATGTAACCTGGTGCAACGGCTATCACGGCCCGACCATCGGCATCGCTTACACCTACGATTTCGAGAAATTCGTTCAGATCGAGAACGCTTTCCTGCCGTACAACCGTAACGGCGTTCTCTTCCCGCGCAAAATCAACGGCAAATACGCAATGGTTTCCCGTCCGTCCGATACCGGCCACACCCCGTTCGGTGATATCTTCTACTCCGAGTCTCCGGATATGATCTACTGGGGCAAACACCGCTACGTAATGGGCACCATCAATGACGACCGTTCTGCTTGGCAGTCCAAGAAGATCGGCCCGGGCCCGGTTCCGATCGAGACCGACGAAGGCTGGCTGCTCTTCTATCACGGCGTTCTCAACAGCTGCAACGGCTTTGTTTACTCCTTCGGCGCAGCTCTGCTCGACCTCGAACAGCCGTGGAAAGTTAAATACCGCACCAAACCGTATCTCCTGTCCCCGCAGAAGATCTATGAGCTCATCGGCGACGTTCCGAACGTTTGCTTCCCGTGCGCTACTCTGACCGACGCTGAGACCGGCAGAATCGCAATTTACTACGGCTGCGCAGATACCGTTACCGGCCTTGCTTTCACGACTGTTGACGACGTTATCAACTACATGAAAGAAAACTCCCTGTAATTTGCAGGTTTTCGCGCAATAACGTAATCTGAATCAAAGGCAGCCAATAAAGGCCAACAGCTTTTATTGGCTGCTTTTATATTAACCTAAGAAAGGACATATCCCATGGAGAATTACAGATTTGAGCGTGTCCAGAAGATTCTCGGCGATATCGGCGGCATGACCACCGTTCAGTCTTTCCCGATCACTTCCTTTATGATGAAACCGGGATTTTATCTGAATCCGGCGGAGGCTGACGCCGCTGCAGAAGCCTGGCGCGAATTCAACTCCAATACCGATATCTGGTCCGGCCCGGACGAGCACTACTGGTTCCGCACCGAGATCACCGTTCCGGAGAGCTTTGACAACAAACCGCTCTGGCTGTCGTTTATCACACAGGCAACGTTCTGGGACGCGGTCAACCCGCAGTTTTTGCTCTTTGTAAATGGCGAAGTTACCCAGGGTCTTGATATCAACCACAGCGAGGTCAACGTAACTGCGTGCGCAAAAGCCGGCGACAAATACGTGATCGATCTGCAGGCATATACCGGCCGCGATAACGACCACTACAAAGGCTCCACCGCAAACCTCCGCCTTTACGGCAACGTTATGGAGATCGACCCGGAGGTTCAGGCTCTGTTTTATAACATCCAGGTTCCGAACCGCATCGTTGAGCGCCTTGACCGCGACGATAAGAGCCGCATCAAACTGCAGCTCGCGCTCGAAAAAGCAATCAACATCCTCGACCTGCGCAAACCGCATTCCGAAGGCTTCTATGCTTCCGTCCGTGAATGCAACGCGTTTTTGAAGGAAGAGATCTACACGAAGCTTGCAGGCGAAGACGATGTCATCGCAACCTGCATCGGCCATACGCATATCGACGTTGCCTGGTGGTGGACCGTTGAGCAGACGAAAGAGAAAGCGGTTCGCTCCTTCTCGACCGTACTGAAGCTCATGGAAGAGTATCCGGAATACAAATTCATGTCCAGCCAGCCACAGCTCTACGCTTTCGTAAAAGAGCGCTATCCGGAGGTTTATGCCCGCATCAAAGCGCGCATCGAAGAAGGCCGCTGGGAGCCGGAAGGCGGTATGTGGGTTGAAGCGGACTGCAACGTAACTTCGGGCGAGAGCCTTGTTCGCCAGTTCCTGCACGGCAAGAAATTCTTTAAAGAAGAGTTCGGCAAAGAGAACAAGATCCTCTGGCTGCCGGACGTATTCGGCTATTCCGCAGCTCTGCCGCAGATCATGAAGAAATCGGGTATCGAATACTTCATGACCACGAAGATCGCATGGAACCAGTTCAACAAACTGCCGGTCGACACCTTCTGGTGGAAGGGCATTGACGGCACCGAGATCTTCACGCACCTCATCACCACGCAGGATGCGCATCAGCCGGACGACAGCTTCTATACCACATACAACGGCAACCTCGACGCGATCAGCGTTATGCGTGCATGGGAACGCTATCAGCAGAAAGAGTTCAACAATGACGTTCTGATCTGCTATGGCCACGGCGACGGCGGCGGCGGACCGACCCGTAAGATGGTTGAAACCGGCGTCCGTATGCAGAGCGGCATCACCGGCGCACCGAAAGTTCGCATGGAAAGCTCGCGCAAATACTTCGAAGAACTCTATGACCGCGCAGCAGGCAACAAACACCTGCCGAAATGGGTTGGCGAGCTCTATCTCGAGTATCACCGCGGCACCTATACCACGATGGCACGCAACAAACGCAGCAACCGTAAATGTGAGCTGCTTTGGCAGGACGTTGAGTTCTTCAGCATCCTTGCTTCCATCCTCGGCGTTCCGTATGACGCAGAAGAGATCTACAAGAGCTGGGAAGTTATCCTCCTGAACCAGTTCCACGATATTCTGCCGGGCTCCTCGATCAAAGAAGTTTACGAGGTTACCAAGGTTGAATACGAAGCACTTGAAAAACGTGCGCACGAGATCATCGAAGAGAAAACTGCGGCTATCGCAAAAGCGATCGACGCGAAGAAAGACGATCTCGTTGTCTTCAACTCGCTCTCCTTTGCTCGTAAAGACGAAGTTAAAGTTGTTGCTGCAGGTTATGAAGGCGTTACCGCATTTAAAGATGTAGAGGGCGCTCTCCATCCGGTACAGCGCACCGTTGAAGGCGATCTGCTCATTTCCGATGCTGTGATCCCGGCAAAAGGTTATGCGGTTCTCACACCGGTGAAAGACGAACTCGATCCGGCAAACGGCATCACCATCAAATCGCTCGGCGAGATCGAAACCCCGTTCTATCAGATCAAGCTCAACAATCTCGGCCAGTTCACCTCCATTTTCGATAAAGAAAACGGCCGCGAACTGCTCAAAGCCGGCGGTCTGGGCAATGTTCTGCGTGTATACGAGGACAAACCGATCTACTACGATAACTGGGACATCGAGATCTACTACAACCAGAAGAGCTGGGTAGTCGACGAACTGAAGAGTGCGGAATGGATCGAAAACGGTCCGGTACGCATCGTTCTGCGCCTGACCTACACCTTCTGCGATTCCGATATCGTTCAGGACGTTATCTTCTATACGAAGAGCCGCCGCATCGACTTCAAGACCTGGGTTGACTGGAAACAGCACCAGCTTCTCATGAAGACCGAATTCGATCTGGATATCAATGCTTCCGAAGCAACGTATGACATCCAGTTCGGCAGCCTCAAACGCCCGACACATTCCAACACTTCCTGGGATGCGGCTAAGTTCGAAGTTTGCGGTCACAAATGGGCCGACCTCTCCGAAGGCGGTTACGGCGTAACCATGCTCAACGACTGCAAATACGGCCACGCAATCCACGAAGGCAAGATGACGCTGTCGCTCATCAAATCCGGTATCCTCCCGAACCCGACCACCGACCAGGAACAGCACTGGTTCACGTATGCAATTCTGCCGCACGCAGGCGACTATAACGCAGCGAACGTTCAGAAAGAAGCATACTGCCTGAACGTTCCGGCCGTATCGGTTCGTATGGCGGAAGACGGCGACGGCTCGCTCGGTCTCACCAGCCTGTTCACGCTCAGCGCAGCCAACGTTGTTGCAGAGACTGTGAAACGTGCGGAAGACGGCAGCGGCATCATCGTTCGTATGTACGAGGACCACAACACCCGTACGAACGTTACGCTCAACTGGAACGGTGAAGCAAAACGCATCGTAGAATGCGATCTGATGGAAAACGAGATCGGCGAGGCAAGCGACAATGCCGCTTCCTATACCTTCACGATCAAACCGTTTGAAATCAAGACCTTCAAGATTTCTTAATCTGAATAAGAAAAAGGGCTTCCTTCGGGAAGCCCTTTTTTGTTTGTATGAAGCGGTTTGCGGGATTTTTGATTGGTATAAGACCAGAAAACTGCCCGTAAAACCACCAAGTGCGAGGCATCTTCCGGAAGGCCTCGCACTTGATGGTTATGAAAAAGAAGAAAGAAGAACGCAAAATTTGCGGCAGAGAACGGTGCAGCAAAACTCCTGCAAAACGACATATTTTGTTCTCAATTTGTTCATAAGTATAATAATCCCGAATTCTTAAATTAGGCTGAAAAAACGTAATATTTTTTTGCAAAATCAAAAGTTTTTCCGAATATTTGGCTTTTTTATTTGGCTTTTCTTGATTATTTCAAAGTGATTCGCTATAATAAAACCAAATAATTCGTTTTGGAGGTTTTAGCATGCGAATTTTAATTGTAGAAGACGAAAAAAGACTGGCTGACACTCTGGCACAGATTATGCTGGAGCAGAAATATACCGTCGATGTTGTATATGACGGCAAGGACGGTTACGACTACGCACTGAGCGGATATTATGATGTTGTGATCCTTGATATCATGCTGCCGCGTATGAGCGGCTATGAGGTTGTCCGCAACCTGCGCATGGAGCATTCCTCCGTCCCGGTTCTGCTGCTCACCGCGAAAGACGATATCGCTGATAAAGTTAAAGGTCTCGACTTTGGCGCGGACGACTATATGACCAAGCCGTTTTCGCAGGAAGAACTGCTCGCGCGCGTTCGTGCGCTTGCAAGAAGACAGGGTGACGTTGTGCTCGAGGAGCTTTACTGCGGCGATTTAACGCTGAATCTTTCCACCAGCACGCTGCACTGCAACGCAAAATCGCTGCACCTGGGCTTTAAAGAAGTCGGCGTCCTGCGCATGATGATGGTTCGTCCGGGTGTGATTGCAACGAAAGAGGATCTGCTTTTGCGCGTTTGGGGTGTTGACTCCAAAGCGGAAGACAACAACGTCGAGGCATATATTTCTTTCCTGCGCAAAAAGCTGCAGTTCCTCGGCTCCTCCTGTGAGATTGAAACGGTACGCAAGATCGGCTACCGCATTGAGGCAAAATAAATGATCCGAAAACTTCGGTGGCGTTTTGTCCTGATCAATATGTCGCTCGTTGCGGTGGTGCTGATTGCGCTGTTCGGTGCGATTTGTGTGAGCTCATACCGCAGCCTTGCGCAGGACAGCAGCGAAGCGATGCACCGCGAACTGACGGATTTTCGCCGGCAGATCCGTTTGGGCGAAGATATCCCGCTGACGAAAGCGGGAAAAGAAGCGGATGAGGCAGAACCGCATATCGCGATCAGCTGCATCTGGGTTGACAATTCCTATAATTGGGATGACGCCGTGTTTTTGATGTCGGAGGATTTTTTGACGCGCTCCGATATCGTGTTCATTGCCGGTACGGCGCTGCAGAGCAATGAAGGCGAAGGCGTGCTGAGTCACCGTCAGCATGATATCCGCTGGAAAAAAGAATCGGCGTACGGCGGTGTCGTTGTTGCAGTGGCTGACCGCAGCAACGAGATCGCGGTTATGAACGACCTGATCCGAAATGTATTCCTCATCTGTCTTGCGGCGGCTGTGGCGTTCTGGATGATCAGCATCCTGCTCGTGCGTCTGATGACGAAACCGGTGGAAGAAGCGTGGGACCAGCAGCGGCAGTTTATCGCCGATGCCTCCCATGAGCTGAAAACACCGCTCACAGTCGTTTTGGCAAATACACAGATTTTGAAAGCACATTCCGACGAGACGATCGGAAGTCAGAAAAAATGGCTCGGTTATATCGAAGAAGAAGCGGTGCGGATGAAGCAGCTCGTGGAAGATATGCTGTTTCTGGCACGTTCGGATGCTTCGCGGGAAAAACTGATTGCGAGCCGGTTTGATGCAAGCGAGCTTGTTATGAGCTGTCTTTTGTCATTTGAACCGATCGCATTTGAAAAAGGCGTCATAATCGACAGCGACATTGTGCCGGATATGTTCCTGGAAGGCGATGCCGGACAGTTCAGGCAGCTTTGCGCTATCCTTCTGGACAACGCCTGCAAATATGCAAATGAAAACGGCAAAATCAATGTCCGGTTTACGTGCGTATTGGACCGCGTGCGCCTGACGGTGTACAACACCGGTACGCCGCTTCCGAAAGAGAGCCTGCCGCATCTGTTTGAACGCTTCTACCGCGCCGACAGCGCGCGCACCCGTGAGGAAGGCGGATACGGCCTCGGCCTTTCGATCGCGGAGAAGATCACAGGGAATTTTCACGGTAAGATCACAGCGGAAGCACACGAGGACGGCAACAGCTTTACCGTAAACCTGCCGCACAACGACAAATAAGATGATAACGCAAAAGGACGAATCCGGGTGATTCGTCCTTTTTTCTGCTCACTTTTTATTTTTAATGAATTCGATCGGGTCGATCCATTCGCCGTTTTTCTTCATACCGAGGTGAAGATGCGTTTCTTCTGCGCGTTCGATATCCGCGGTTTCGCCGACAGTACCCAGCACATCGCCGAGTTTTACGGTCTGACCGACGGTTACACGAATATCTTCGCCGAGATTGGCATAATAACTTTCGATACCGTTTGCGTGTGTCACTGTCACCGTGCAGCCCCAGAGGTCGTCTGTCTGCACCGCGGTTACCGTTCCGGCACCAACGGATTTAACCGGTGTGGTGACCGCCGCATTCAGGTCAACACCCGTGTGCATCACCCAGTCGCCAAGCGTTTTGGATTTCACCATCTTGTCGCCGCTGTAGGCGTTCAAAATACCGCCTGAAACCGGCATGGCAAAAGCGGTGGATTTTTCCGGTTCCACGTCTGCGGCGGCCGGCTCTTCGGTTTTGCTCTCCGGCTTTTCTTCCGGTTCGCTCGTTTCGGGAATGGTGATCGGCGTGTCGGCCGGAAGCTCGAGCGTGTCTCCGTCCGGCTCAAAATGCGGTGCGGAAACGGTTGGCGGTTCGCTTTTGAGTTTCTGCATCGCGGCGGTAATACCGAACCATGCCGAAGCGCCGATGGCAAGCAGGCTCAGCGCAAGAGCAAGATAAAAACCTCTGCCTCCTTTCGCATTTGCCTTCGTCCGGTTTATCTGTATTTTTTTCATGAATCTCATTCCTCCTGCAATAAATGAAAGGCGGATATCCCGCCGGTTTCCTGTCGAAGTTAGTCTTACCGTTTTTTCACGGGTTATACGGACGAAAAATGCAGGATTTATTTTTCGAAATTTCATTTTTATTAAAAAAACTGTTGACTTTGTTGAAATCGGCTAGTATAATGGGGAGCATACACAATTTAAAGCAGTGCAGTGAGAAACGAATGAAGTACTGCTTTTATGGAAAGAGGTTATCGTATCATGAGCAGAGTTTACAATTTCAGTGCAGGTCCTTCCGTACTGCCAGAGTGGGTTTTAAAAACCGCAGCATCCGAAATGCTGGACTATGGCGGATCCGGTCAGTCCGTAATGGAAATGTCTCATCGATCTAAAGAGTATCAGGCAATTATTGATGCTTGCGAAGCCTCTCTGCGCGAGGTTATGAATATTCCGGATAACTATAAAGTTCTGTTCCTGCAGGGCGGCGCATCCAGCCAGTTCGCTATGATCCCGCTGAACCTGATGAACAAGAACAAAAAAGCTGATTTCGTGATCACCGGCCAGTGGGCGAAAAAAGCATACGCAGAGGCGGCACGCTACGGAAAGGCAAATGCAGTTGCATCCTCCGCAGACAAAACATTCTCCTACATCCCGGAACTGGACGCTTCCAAATTTGATCCGGAGGCAGATTTCTTCCATATCTGCCTGAATAACACCATCTACGGCACAAAATTCCCGAAACTGCCGGAAACCGGCGATGTTCCGCTGGTTGCTGACGTCAGCTCCTGCATCCTGTCCGAGCCGATCGATGTTTCGAAATTCGGTATGCTGTATGCAGGTGCACAGAAAAACATGGGCCCGGCAGGTCTGACTGTCGTTATCATCCGTGAGGATCTGATCGGCAACGCAATGGATATCACCCCGACGATGTTTAACTACGTTACCCATGCAGACAACGGCTCGATGTTCAATACGCCGCCGACTTACGCAATCTATATCTGCAAACTCGTTCTCGACTGGATCAAAAATGAGATCGGCGGTCTGGAGAAGATGAAAGAGATCAACGAGAAGAAAGCAGCAATGCTTTACGACTTCCTTGATAACTCCAAGATGTTCAAAGCAACCGTTCAGGGCGACTCCCGCTCGATGATGAACATTCCGTTTATCACCGGCGACGAAGCTCTCGACAAGAAATTCGTTGCAGAGGCAACCAAAGCCGGCTTCGTAAACCTCAAAGGTCACCGCAGTGTCGGCGGTATGCGCGCTTCCATCTATAACGCAATGCCGGTTGAAGGCGTTGAAGCACTTGTTGCATTTATGAAAGCATTTGAAGAAGCCAACGCATAAGGCTTCCGATGCAAAAAGGAGATTGATTTTCCATGTTTCAGATTCAGACTTTAAATAAAATTTCGCCGATCGGTATGGAGCTGTTTGACCGCAGCAAATATACCTGGAGCGAAGATATGGCAGACCCGGATGCGATCCTTGTCCGTTCGGCGGCTATGCACGAAATGGAAATGCCGAAATCGCTGAAAGCGATCGCACGTGCGGGCGCAGGCGTCAACAATATTCCGGTTGACCGCTGCACCGAAGAAGGCATCGTTGTATTCAACACGCCGGGTGCCAACGCAAACGCAGTAAAAGAAATGGTTATCCTCGGCCTTCTGATGGCTTCGCGTAAAGTTTCCGCTTCGATGGAGTGGGTGAAAACCCTCAAAGGCAGCGGCGCTGATGTAAGCAAGCTCGTCGAAAAAGGCAAGAGCCAGTTCGTCGGTCCGGAGATCGCGGGCAAAAAGCTCGGCGTTATCGGTCTCGGCGCGATCGGCATTCTCGTTGCAAACGCGGCAAAATCGCTCGGCATGACCGTTTACGGCTACGACCCGTATCTGAGTGTTGACGCAGCGTGGGGTCTTTCCAGAAGCATCAAACACGCAACCTCGCTCAAAGAGATCTACGAAAACTGCGACTACATCACCCTGCACATTCCGGCAAACAAAGAGACCAAAGGCAGCATCAACGCACAGACGATCGCAATGATGAAACCGGGCGTCCGCATCATCAACTTTGCACGCGGCGAACTGGTTGACACCGCCGATCTGCTTGCGGCGCTCGACGACAAACACGTCAAATGCTACGTCACCGACTTCCCGGCTGACGAAATGCTCGACCATCCGGGCGTCGTTGCATTCCCGCATCTCGGCGCTTCCACGCCGGAGTCGGAAGACAACTGCGCACGCATGGCGGCAGAGCAGGTCATCGACTTCCTCGAGACCGGCAACATCAAAAACAGCGTAAATCTGCCGAATGCTTCGATGCCGAAGACGAATCTGCCGCGCGTCTGCATCATCCACAGAAACGTCAAGACAATCATTTCGCAGGTCACCTCCGTTCTCTCCGTTCTCAACATCGAGAACATGCTCAATAAGTCGAAAGGCGACTACGCATACACCATGATCGACGTCGACGACGAGGTCTGGGAAGATACGCTCGCAAAAGTCACCGCAATCGACGGCGTTATCCGTGCATTTGTCATTCAGTAAGTTATCCCAATATCTCAGCGTAACGAAAAGCACCGCTTCAAGCGGTGCTTTTCGTCTTTTCAAAACGGGATTTTCGTGCGATAATAGAAGTACGGAAAAAGAATTTAAATGTTCACAGATTGTTTACAATTTAACTGCCGCGTTTTTGCGGTTTCATCAGTATTATATGCGAGGTGATAAACATGACAGATCGGGATCAGGCGCTTCGGGCGATGATCGACCGCTACGGCGATATGATCTTCCGTCTGGCAATAACCCGTGTCCGGAACCGGTCGGACGCCGAGGATATCTGCCAGGAGGTCTTTTTGCGCTGGTACACGCAGAAAGCACCGTTTGAAAGCGAAGAGCATGAAAAAGCCTGGCTGATCCGCGTCACGCTCAACTGCACGAATACGCTGCTCACCTCCTCCTGGTTCAAGCGGACCGTTCCCTTACCCGAGACGCTTGGAATCAAGGAGCGCAGCGAAAGTGCCGTCTGGTCCGCTGTCATGTCCCTGCCAAAAACCGACCGCACCCTCATCCATCTCTATTACTATGAAGAGTATTCCACCGCCGAGATCGCAGAGCTGACCCAAACGACAGAGGGTACGGTGCGCAGTCGGCTGAGCCGCGCGAGAAAACGGCTCGAAGAAATCCTAAAAGGAGAATTTACCCTATGAAACAGACTTACAGAAACGCCGTCGACAACATCGAACTGAATGAAACCGAAAAGGCGCACCTTTTCTACCGTGTGCGCAACGCAGAAAATGCACCGAAAAAACGCGGTATGAACCGCCGTATCGCAGGTATCCTCACTGCGGCGCTCGCCGTCGTTTTAGTGTTTACGATTACGCTGAACAGTATGCCGGTTGCGGCAAATATCGCGAAAGCCGATTACCCGAGCCTTCGCACCGCACTTGTTGATGGTGCCGAGGATGCATATCTTGCCGCACTCCGCGAATTTTCGTATGAAACGCTCGGCGCGGTCGACCGCGGCGCGGACGGCAACACCGTCTATTCGCCGTACAGCATGAGCATCACGCTCACGATGCTGGCGCAGATGACCGCGGGCGAGACCCGTCAGGAGATCCTCGACCTCTTTGACTGCGACAGCATGGAGGCACTCTCCGGCGCAAACAAAAACCTCTACGAATCGCTTTATTCCGAAGAAGGCGACTTTATCTGCCGCCCGGTGCAGTCGGTATGGCTGGATAACAGCGTAAACTATAAAATTTCGACGCTTGAGCGCGTTGCGGCAAACCAGTACGCATCGTCGTACAATCTGCCGCTGGCAAGCGGCCGTGCCGACGATGAGATCGCGCGCTGGATGAAGGACGAAATGGGCGTTACCGACACGATCAGCGGCTTTTTGACGATGCCGGACAAACTGATGCTCGCAACCGGCTTTATGCTCCGCAGCGAATGGCAGGAAGGTTTCCGCAAAGAGCAGGTTTACGAAGGTGTATTCAACGGCTCCGTTGCAAAAAGCGACGCCGTTTATATGAATAAACTCGGCAAGCTCTCGTTCATTCAGACGAAAGAGGCAGCCGCAGCAAAAGTATCGCTCGCCGAAGGCAGCAGCGTGATCTTTATCCTTCCGGACGAAGAACTTGGTCTCGATGCAATGCTCAATGATGCAAAACTCATGCAGAACATCGTAACAACGACGCTTGCCGCAGAAAAACAGGAGGTCGCGCTCTCGATCCCGACGACCTCGTTTAAAGAAGATCTGAACGTAGCCGCAATTATGGGCAGAATGGGCGTCAGCAAAGTATTCGACAAATACGAGGCGGATTTCTCGAATCTCTCCAATGATGAAGACCTTTACGCAAGCGAGATCATCGTCCGCAACGTGATGGACCTGCGCGAAGAAGCACAGGCAGAGCAGGGTGACGAGGCGTACACCGCCGCAAATATGCTCACACTGGACCGCCCGTTTGCATACGTCGTTGTCAGCAAAGATGAGATCCCGCTGATGATCGGCGTTGTGGAAAACGCAATGCAGATGGAGGAATAAGAGGGAAAACGGAAGATTGCAAGAGAGGTGTGTAACGAAAATGAAAAAAGTGATTTCGCTTATTTTGGTGATCGCGATCCTCTGTACGTTTTCCGTATCAGCAGAAGAACGGAGTTTAACCTTGGAGGAATGCATTCAAAAAGAAGCGGCATACAGTCAGACATTAAAAGAATTCCGTGAACTATTTTCCGAGGAGCTGCACGGTGAGTTCTTCTTTGATGAAAACAGCGATTTACATCTCAATGTCGTTCCCGAAAAGATGACGGATGAGATGAAGGCATTTCTCAAAGAACAGGATCAGCTGTTGCGGGAATCCAAACTGACGCCGAACGGAATTATACTGGAAGAAGTTTCGTTCACGCTGGCACAGCTGAATGAAATCAACGACAGGATCATAAAGGGATTGGATTGGAACAAAGCGGGCGTTAACTCAGTCGGTGTTGATATTAAGAGGAATTGTGTAAGTATCGGCGTGAACGATCCCAATTCCAGATCGCTGCGGGCGGCGGTTTCGCTTTCCGATTATCCCGAAGGATCGGTCGAGATCGTGGAAATGGGCCCTTTTATGATGGAACTTGGCGGACCGGAGGAAGAACGCGCCGAGGCAGAAGATAGTGATGCAACACCTTATGCGTATGCGAAAGAGGTGTTACCCGGGCGTAAGCTGCATATTGGCAGTAATAATTATTGGACTTCTTCTTGGGGTGTATTATATCAGGGCAAAAAATGCTATCTGATGGCAGGACACAACAATAATTTAAACGAAAACGTCTTTTATGACGGTGTAAATATCGGAAAGATCATTTTTACAAGAGTGGGTAGCGGGTTGGATTGTGCGCTGATAGAGCGTGCAGATTCTGCAAAGACGATGGGACGGACTTTGCCGAACGGATACGCGCTGACATACGCAGAAATAAAGCAGGAATTTGCAGTTGGACAAACAGTGACAATGCATGGAGCTACGTCCGGAACCCGTACAGGACGAATTACACTTTTGAATCGAACCATCAATTACGTAACTATCAATAAAACCGTAGGCGGAGTGATAATTGCCGACTATTCAGCAGCTTTAGGCGATAGTGGTGCTCCGGTTGTATGCGAAAGCCGTCCGTTGGGGATTCAGATAGGGGTGGGAGTAAACAATTCGTATACTGCAATTTTGCCGTTGAAGTCGATTGTAACAGAATTGGGAATCAGCTTGTATGATTTCTAAACGGATAGCGGCAGGTACACTTCTCCTGCTCCTTCTCACCGCCTGTGCGGCGCCGACGACGCTGTTTGATACGGTCGGTCTCCGCGCAGAGCAGGTGGAGAGCATCTCCTATGAAGCGAATATCGCGCCGATTGCGCTGACCGAAGCGGAAACGGCGTATCTGCTGGATATTTTGGAAAACGCACCGGCGGCACCGGCAGACCCTACCGAAACGGCGCCCGAGCTGCTCGGTACGCCGACTGCGTTTACTATCCGACTGAAGGAACAAAGCGTGGATTTTCCGTATGAGCGAAAGATCGGCATTACGCTGTCCGCGCCGACTGATCGCGGATATCCGGCGACTGTTACCGTAACGTATACCTTTGCAGAAATACAGCGTCAGCGAGAAAGCGGAGAAGTAATCCTTTCGGAAAAGAAAACATTCGGGTTTTGGATCGACAAAAGTGCGATCGATTATGAAACGTATGAATCGCTTGTTTTAGCGGTGAACGCCCGCGCGCATAAAAACGCGGGATTTTGAAAGAGGAAAGAATGGTGAGTATGGAATGAATACACCTTATGCGTATGCACTCGTGCTGTATTCGTGTACCGGCGGATTGGCTGCGCTGGCGCTCGTCTGGGCACTTGTCCGGCTGATTGTCCGGCATACGGGCTGGCGGAAATAAAGGAAAGAGGCGGCAAAAATGAAGAAAGGGAACAGAGCAGGATTGATTCTGTTTATCCTGTTTTTCATTGCGGTGCCGTTGGTGCTTTTGCTGAGTGTATTTGACTACGGCCCGAATCCGCTTTCCTTTGCAGCTGAGGATTATCTCGGTATGACGCTGAACGAAATGGCAGAAATCTGGGGTGACGACTATATCTACACTGATAAAACAGTTGTCCGTAAAGACGGAAAGAAATACGCATGGCAAGGTGTACGTTATAAAGATAACCGTAACAAATTGACGTGCTATATTCCTGTTGACCCGGGACCGTTAAAACCGAAAATCACGGGCGATGAACCGATCGAACTCGTGTTTTTCTGGAAAGAAACGCTATGGATTAACGATAAACTGGATGGTCGAGAGACAGAGTCGGACTTATTGGCTCTCGGAGCGCAGTACGGCGAAATGCGGACAGGAAACCGCGGTTTATACCTTGCGCATGAATCCGGATGTACGACATTTGATAACGGAATGAGCATTTACGTTATGAAAGATCCGTCCGTTCTGCTGAAAGAAGTTGTTGCGTTTGAGGATTTGCCGCATTTAAGCGAAGTTCATGCAGCGTTGATTATCCCAGAAATGAGTAACGCCGCCTATATAGACGGCGGTGAAGCAACGGGAAAATATATCACCGACCAAAAGGAACTCGCTGAATTACTGGGTGTGTTAAAAAAAGTCCGCGTTATCGGGCAAAGATTCGAAAAGGAAGAAGATGTCGTTTACAGTTCTTCTGCACCTATGTTGATTCGTTTTTATTCGGATGAGCCAATGCGTCTGGAAACACTGACGTGGGAAGTAATTTTGGATGAAAATGCATCGTCGTATCGGTTTAACTATACGTCAGAGCTTGCAGCGTACACGATACGCGATGTTGAAGGTGCACAGACTGTATATGATTGCTACAACACATCCGCTGCTGAAGAAACCGAGTTTTTTGGTTTTTGGAGCGCAAGTTGATATAAAAACAGAATAAAAGCCAAAAGCCCAAGGATATCCAAAAATAGCCTTGGGCTTTTTTATGGTTTGTGAAAGCCAAACATTAAAAAACTGTTACAAATGACGAAAAGGCTTGACTTTTACACTTTGTTGTGCTACGATTATCTTACAGTAATCGTATTTACTAAAAAAACAGAATGGAGAGATCACTATGAAAAAATTCCGTTGGTTAGCAGTTCTGCTCACGTTGGTTCTGGCTCTGAGCCTTGTTCTCACCGGCTGCGGTGGCGGCGGCGAAACTCCGTCGGGCGATGAAGGCGGCGAAGGTCAGGAAGAAGCAAATCCGAACGCTGCACCGGAAGGCGAAACCATGGTACAGCTGACCAAACGTTTCCGCACCGCTATGGAAGACGAGCTGAAAGCAAACTATGCTGACAAGATCGACGCAGCAAGCGATGCAGTTCAGGCAAAACTGGACACCCTGAAAGCTAACATGACCTATCGTTCCACTTTCAAACGCGATTCCGCTAAAGGCATTGAGGACGTTAAAGTTGAGTTTGAGAACATTCTTCCGTTCCGTTCGGAAGGCTCGCTGGTAGGTCCGGAAGCTCCGGCAACCGCAGCTGAAGCTGAAACCTTTATCAAAGAAGAATTTGCAGCTTACATCACCGATGCTACCCAGGCAGACGTTGACGCAGCACTTGCTACGATGAACGAGGCATACGATCAGGCTTCGTTTGACGCAGCTCGCCGCACTCTGTGGGATGCATTTGAATGTGATGCAGCAAAAGATACTTATTGGCAGGGTACTGCTGACGAAGAGGCAGCTGAATAAATGAAATCATAAAGCTCTGCTGATGCTTTTTTTCATTGCGGAAAGAGGGAGAATCGAAACGATCCTCCCTCTTTCCGTGTCTTCACGGAGAATATAAAAAGGTCGCTGTGAGATTTCTCACAGCGACCTTTGCGCTTATTCGTCCAGTTTGAGAACGGCCATAAACGCCTCCTGCGGAACCTCGACACTGCCGAGGCTGCGCATACGTTTTTTGCCTTCCTTCTGTTTTTCGAGCAGCTTTTTCTTACGGGTGATATCGCCGCCGTAGCACTTGGCCAATACGTCTTTACGCAGCGCTTTGACCGTTTCGCGGGCAATAACCTTGCCGCCAACCGCCGCCTGTACCGGGATTTCGAACAGCTGGCGCGGAATATTCTCTTTGAGCTTTTCCGCAATGCGTCTTGCGCGCGGATACGCTTTGTCGGCGTGAACGATGAACGAAAGTGCGTCGACAACCTCGCCGTTTAAGAGAATATCGAGCTTAACAAGCTTCGACGGAACAAATCCGGTGAGCTCATAGTCGAACGAAGCATAACCGCGGGTGCGCGATTTGAGCGCATCAAAGAAATCGTAAACGATCTCGTTGAGCGGCAGATCGTAGTGCATCTCAACGCGTGTGGTATCCAGATATTTCATATCTTTGAATACACCGCGGCGGTCCTGACACAGATCCATGATGTTGCCGACAAACTCGTTCGGCGTGAGGATATTCGCTTTGACGAACGGTTCCTCCGCCTGCTGGATCAAAACAGCGTCCGGATAGTTGGTCGGGTTATCGATCATGATCGTCTGACCGTCAGTGAGAGTAAGGCGGTAGACAACGCTCGGTGCGGTGGTGATGAGATCGAGGTTGAACTCGCGCTCGAGACGTTCCTGAATGATCTCCATGTGGAGAAGACCGAGGAAGCCGCAGCGGAAACCGAAGCCGAGCGCAACGGAAGTCTCCGGCTCAAAGGTGAGCGAAGCGTCGTTGAGCTGCAGTTTGGTGAGTGCATCGCGCAGGTCGCCGTATTTTGCGCCGTCCGCCGGGTAAATACCGGAGAAGACCATCGGGTTAACCTTTTTATAGCCCGGGAGTGCTTCGGCAGCCGGATTCGATACACAGGTGACAGTATCGCCGACGCGGGTGTCGGTGATGTCCTTGATGCTTGCGGCAATATAGCCAACTTCGCCTGCGGTGAGCGATTCGCGCGGCTGTGCCGATTTGGCGCCCATATAGCCGAGCTCAACAACGTTATACTCCGCGCCGGTTGCCATCATACGGATGGTATCGCCGACTTTGAGTTCGCCGTCCATAACGCGGATGTAGACGATAACGCCTTTGTAGGAGTCGTAGTAGGAGTCGAAAATCAGTGCCTTGAACGGTGCGTCCGGGTCACCCTGTGGCGGCGGAACCTGCTCAACAACGGCATCGAGAACGGCTTTGATGTTGATACCGGTTTTTGCGGAGATACGCGGTGCATCCATCGCCGGGATGCCGATGACATCCTCGATTTCGTGGCAGACGGTATCCGGATCAGCGGCCGGAAGGTCGATTTTGTTGACAACCGGAACAACCTCGAGATCGTGGTCGATCGCGAGATAGGTGTTTGCGAGGGTCTGTGCCTCAACGCCCTGCGATGCGTCTACAACAAGGATTGCGCCTTCGCAAGCGGCAAGAGAACGGGAAACTTCGTAGTTGAAGTCGACATGGCCCGGGGTGTCGATCAGGTTGAGCTGGTAGCGCTCGCCATCGTCGGCGTCGTACCAGATCGTAACGGCACGCGCCTTGATGGTGATGCCGCGCTCACGCTCGATATCCATGTTATCGAGAAGCTGCTCTTCCATCTCGCGGCCCGCAACAGCGCTCGTCAGCTCGAGCATACGGTCGGCCAGCGTACTTTTGCCGTGGTCGATGTGGGCGATAATGCTGAAGTTACGGATGTTATTCTGTTTATCCGGCAAAAAACTCACCTCTTAAGAAATGGGGTAAGGAATATCGGAATGATTCCGGGGAATCCTTTGATTGACATAACAATACAGCATAATTATACCACAGTATTTTGTCCACTGCAAGGCGCGGAAATCTATTTTTAGAGGCGCGAAAATTAATTTTTAAAAAATCGAAAAAAATTTCGAAAAAAGTGTTGACAACCGCGCACCTGTCTGTTATAATAAACGAGCGCTTGAACGAGAGGACAAAAACACCGAGAGTTCACGCTGACATATACGCATGATCCACTAGCTCAGCTGGCAGAGCATTTGACTTTTAATCAAAGGGTCCGGAGTTCGAATCTCCGGTGGATCACCAAATGAAAGAGAGGAAATCCTTCCTCTCTTTTTTCTTTTATCTGAAAAGAAGAACAAGA
>JBGUUS010000010.1:0-4501 GCA_045133675.1 Oscillospiraceae bacterium
GGAGAAGGTGTTTCGGTGAAAAAGGCAA
Source organism: Oscillospiraceae bacterium (assembly GCA_045133675.1). Taxonomy (GTDB): domain Bacteria; phylum Bacillota; class Clostridia; order Oscillospirales; family Ruminococcaceae; genus Paludihabitans. Next base: position 29 of record JBGUUS010000010.1, read on the forward strand.
ATGAGGGTATGCTTCGCGGCCCGCTTTTGAAAAACATCATTACGTATACAATCCCGATCATTCTGACGAGCGTTATTCAGCTGCTTTTTAACGCGGCGGACCTCGTTATCGTCGGACGCTACTGCGGCAGCGTATCCGTTGCGGCGGTTGGCGCAACCGGCGCGATCACGAACCTGATCGTCAATCTCTTTATCGGCCTTTCGGTTGGCGCAGGCGTTGGTGTGGCACACGCGCTTGGCGGCGGTGACGATGATATTGCGCACCGCACGGTACACACGGCGATGCCGGCAGCACTTGTTGGCGGCGGCGCGCTGACGGTTATCGGTATCCTGCTGGCAAAACCGCTTCTGCAGCTGATGGGCACACCGGCCGAGGTTCTCGATCTTGCATCGGTCTATATGCAGATCTACTTTGCCGGCATGGTCTTTACAATGGTCTATAACTTCTGCGCTTCGATCCTGCGTGCGGCAGGCGACTCGAAGAGTCCGCTGATCTTCCTCTCGCTTGCAGGTGTGATCAACGTTGCGCTGAACGTTGTCTTTGTTACGGTAATCGACATGAACGTTGCGGGCGTTGCGCTGGCTACGATCATTTCGCAGGCGGTTTCCGCTGTGCTGGTCGTTATCGCAATGATGCGCCGCACCGATGCGTGCAAATTCTATTGGTCGAAGATGCGTTTTTATAAGGCGGAAATGCTGAAAATCGTCCGCATCGGTCTTCCGGCGGGTATTCAGGGTTCGCTGTTCTCGATCTCGAATGTTCTGATCCAGTCCTCGATCAACTCCTTCGGCCCGGTATTTATGTCCGGCAACGCTTCGGCGGGCAATATTGAAGGCTTCGTTTATGTTATGCTCAACGCCTTCCACCAGACGGCGATCAACTTCATCGGTCAGAACGTCGGCGCGAACCAGTACAAACGCGTCAAAAAGATCCTTTGGAGCTGTCTTGGCTGTGTTGTTGTGGTGGGTATCGTTTCGGGCGGTCTCGTTTATCTCTTCGGTGAACCGCTGCTCTCGATCTATATCACCGACTCCACGGAAGCGATCGGATACGGCATGGTTCGCTTGGGATATATCTGTCTGCCGTATTTCCTCTGCGGCCTGATGGATGTTTCCACTGCGGCTCTGCGCGGTATGGGTTCTTCGCTTGCGCCGATGGTCATCTCCATTCTCGGTGTCTGCGGTATCCGCGTGTTCTGGATCATGTCGGTTTTCCAGGTGCCGATGTTCCATACGCCGGAATGCCTGTATCTGTCCTATATCGTCTCGTGGACGATCACCTTCTTAATGCAGATGGGTGCGTTCGTTATGCTGTATAAGCGCGTAACGGCACATCTTCCGAAAGAACTGAAATAACAGCGATCGCCGTCCATCCGGACGGCGATTTTTCTTTGCTTGACAGGGCACCGATGTAATGCTATTATTAAGGAAAGAAACTTTACTAACGGAGGGCTCGGACATGAAAATTATCGGTATCGGCGACAATATGGTGGATGTTTATCTGCATCAGGATAAGATGTATCCGGGCGGAAACTCGGTCAACGTTGCGGTGCTCTGCAAAAGAGCAGGCGCGGAGGAAGCGGCGTATATGGGTATTTTCGGCGACGATGCCGCAGGTCAGCTGATGTATAACGCACTTACCGAAGAGGGTCTTGACCTCTCGCGTGTGCGCATCGTGCACGGCCCGAACCCGAAAAACGCGATTGAGTTGAACGAAGAAAACGACCGCTGCTGGGCGGGCAACAACTATAACGGTGCGCTCAATTCCGTGCAGCTGCTGTTCAACCGCTTTGACATCGAATATATCGCACAGTACGACGTTCTGCACACGAGCATGCACAGCGAGATCCCGTATCTTCTGCCGCTCGTAAAAGATAAGATTCTCATTTCGATGGACTTTTCCATCAACTATACGGACGACCGCATCGCGCGCCTTTGTCCGTATCTCGATTTTGCGTTCTTCTCCTGCGGCGGCTGCTCGATGGAGCACATCGATGCGCTGATCGAAAAGGCGCTCAAGGCCGGAACGAAAAACGTGATCATCACGATGGGTATGGACGGTTCGATCGCAACCGACGGCAAGACCCGCGTTTATCAGCCGGCAATTCCGGCAACCGAACCGGTTGTCGATACGCTCGGTGCGGGTGATACGTATGCGGCGGCGTTCCTGCTGGAGTTTTATAACACGCGCGACCTCGCCAAAGCGGCAAAACGCGGTGCGGAATTCGCACTCACGGCGCTGACCTGCAACGGCGCGTTCGGTCACGCGACGAAAGCCGATCCGAGCGGCATCATCCGCGTGGATTCGCCGGAATATTCGAGCAATATCCTGATCGAAAACCGCGGCTTCTGATCAATACGAGTATAAGAAAAAGGGATGCACACCGTGCATCCCTTTTTAAATTGGGTTCAGTCATAAAAACGGAAGTATTCGGGAAGAGATTTCCACGCATCGGTATCGGTCAGCCGCTTGATGATCGTTTCGCAGGTGAAGAGAAAGGCTTGGCCTTTCGGGTCGTCCGATTCAAAGGAGAGACCGATATTTTCGGCGGTTACTGTTTTTACGGTATCGCCGGTGCGCACCGTCAGAATGAGCGTCATGGAAGGTTTGGAATATCCGTTTTTTGGATCATATTCGTCCGGATATGCATCGATATCCAGTATATCAATCAGCTCTTTGAAAAAGGCGCGGTCATCATCCGTGAGTTCGTAAACCGCAGTGTAATCCTCCGGATTCGGCGCGTCGGTGGTTTTGACCAGTTTTCCGGTTTCGCTGTCGTATGAGCTGACGCCGTAACAGTTCCAGGTGAGCGAAAATGAAAACGGTTCTTCGATTCCGAGCGCTTTGTTTACGGCCGCCCGTTCGTCTTTGGAAAGCGGCAGGGAACGGTTCGCTGCCGCATCGGTGAACGTGCCGCACGAGGCGTGGTAGAATACCGTTTTGCCCGAAACGGTGAAGGCGTATTCGGGCAGGCAGTCCGCCGTATCATTCATCCAGCTTCCGTTGTTTAAAATGGCGAGGATCTCTTCCTGCGCCGGCTCAGAGAGTGTGATATTGGTTTTAAGGCCAAAGGTATCGGTGTGCAAAACGGAAGAGATCGAATCGCCGTACGGCTTGCCGCATCCGGTGAGGCAGAGCGCCAGGATAAGCGGCAGGGAAAGCAGTATGCGTTTCATACGGTTGCGCATCTGCCTCACCAGCCCTGTTCTTCGTGCAGTGCTTCTTTGTAGAGGATCAGCACGTAGCCGTAATCCGGATCCGGGACAAAGTTCAAAAGCTGTTCGCCCGTTGCGTGGAGCGAAAGCTGATAGGTGGAGGTTCCGTTATCGGTGAACGTTTCAAAAACCGACGTATAGCCGAGATCGCCGAGACGCGCGGATTCCTTTTTGAGCGTTTTTGCGTCGCGAAGCCATTTGCCTTCGTCAAAAACGCGGACCGCAACACGGTAGATCACGTCCTCGTCATTGCCGTATTCGCCGATCGCACCTTTCAGCGGGATCGTCATATACCATTCGCCGTTTGCCGGCGTTTTGTAGCAGGCTGTGGCGCCGCCCGGCATCGGATAGTCTTCGATCATCGTCAGATACTCGATATCCGATATCTCGCCGCCGTACGGCTGGTTCGGTGCGTGGCCATGGATCGGTTCCTGTTCCGAAAAACTGCTTTCCGCCATGCTGGAATCCTGACCTTTGAGCTCCGGTAAGTCCGAAACCGGTTCATCGCCAACCCACCAGCTGCCGTCCAGCTCTTCTTTTGCACCGTCATAGCCGACATCACCCGGGACGAAAGCACCGTTATAAATCGGTTTTCCACTTTCGGTGTATTCCGTGCCGCCGTTTGCGATAAGGCCTGTATTTTTTGGCAGCAGGACACCGGCGGCAATGACAACCGCAAGGCTGCACGCGGCAACGCTCACTCTTCCGATCATTTTATTTCTCTTCTTCTTTTTCATTTCGTATTCCGCCATTCTCTCGAATACGCGGCTGCTCATTTCTTCATAATTCTTCATAGAAAAATCCCTCCTTGCTGAGTTCGGTCTTCAATGCGTTTCGCGCGCGATAGACAAGGGTTTCTGCGGCGTGCGTGTTCTTTTTCATAACCGCCGCTGTATCCTTTAAGCTGAAGCCTTCGAAATAGACAAGCCAAAGCACCTGCCGATATTCACTTTTGAGCCGTTTCATCGCGCGGTGCACGGTGACTTTCTGTTCTTCGCGCAGATAGGCGCGTTCCACATCGTCGTCCGCTTCGACACCGCCGAGTTCTTCATACGGAACAAAATCGAGCGATTTTTTTCGCATTTTATCGATCGCGATATGCCGCCCGATGGTATAAAGCCATGTTTTAAACGAGCCTGTTCCTTTGTCCTTTGGCTTTTTTGTGCCGAGCCGGACGAAGACATCTTCTGCGAGCTCTTCGGCCGCGGTCAGATTGTTCGTAAAGCTGTTTAAATAGAAAATCAGGCCGTCTTTATAA
>JBGUUS010000011.1:0-11487 GCA_045133675.1 Oscillospiraceae bacterium
CTGCGTGGTTTCGTCGGCAACAACATAGCCGTTTTCATCCAGTTCGATCTGATCCTGCAGAAAATCGGTCGCCGGTTTTCTTCCGACACTGATGAACACACCGTCGCACGGAAGGACGCTTTCTTCGCCGGTGTTTTTGTCTTTTAACCGGACACCGGTCACCTTGTCCTCGTGCAGCAGCTCAGTAACGGTGCTGTTCCAGCGAAATTCTACGTTTTCGGCCTGCATCAGCGGTTTGTGATAGATCTTCGTTGCGCGAAGCGTGTCGCGGCGATGTACGAGGATGACCTTTTTGGCGATACGGCTCAAAAGCAGAGCGTCCGCCGCCGCGCTGTTTCCGCCGCCGACCAAAACAACCGTTTTTCCGCGGTAGAACATACCGTCGCAGGAAGCGCAGTAGGCAACGCCGCGTCCGACGAGCTCCTTTTCTTTGGCGATACCCAGTTCTTTCGGGTTTGCACCCGTTGCCAGAACAACGGTTTTTCCAAAGAACGTGCCTTCGCTCGTCTCCACCTTTTTGGGGTTTGCGGAAAGATCCATATGCGTCACTTCCGCATATTCGCTCTCGGCACCGAAGCGCTCTGCCTGGTTCTGCATTTTTTCGGCAAGCGTGAACCCGTCGATACCCTCCTCAAAACCCGGATAGTTATCGATTTGATGGGAAAGCGCCATCTGTCCGCCGGCGGAAAGCTTTTCCAAAACGACGGTCTTCAGACCGGCTCTCGCCGCATAGAGCGCCGCGGTATAGCCGCCCGGGCCGCCGCCGATCACGATCATATCATAAACGGTTTCACGCATAAAAATTCTCCTTTATCGGTTCAGTGCTTCCTGGATGAACGTATTGATCATCGCTTTGGATTCGGGTGCGACGATGGAATGAAGTGCTTCGCCTTTTCGGTACAGCACAAGCGTTGGGATTACTTCAATCTGTTCTGCTTCTGCAAGTGCCGGTTCATCGTCAATATTGATCTTCACCACGTCAATGGTGTCTTCGTATTCTTTTGCGATTTTGTCGTATGCGGGTCCGATTCTGCGGCAATATCCGCACCAAGGTGCCCAGAAATCCACCAAAACGGGTCGTTCGCTGTTTACCATCCGTTCAAACTGTTCTTTGTTGATATTGATTGCTGCCATGTTTTCTGGCTCCTTTCTCTTTCTTTGTGATTAGTATATCGCGTTTTCGCCGAAAGTTCCGTGATATTATCACATAAACGGAAGTTTGTTCTGCGCTGTGTGCAAAAACCCGGTTTCAAAACAGAAAACCCGAATCTGTGAAAAAGCAGATTCGGGTTTATCGGTATGCGGTTAAATTGCGGATGTTTCGCTGTATTCGATAAACGGTGTTCCGTCCGGTGCAAACTGAATTTCAAGCGCAACGTATGTCGAGGAGAAGTATGCCTCGCCGTTGCCCTGCCAGCGGTCCGCAAAATAGATATAGCGTCCGTCATCGAGTTTCAAAACGAATGCCGGCTGAGAATCGAATGTCGTGCAATCGCCGAAATTTTCGATCATTGTCCAGCGTCCGTCCAGCCGTTCGGACATCGAATAACCGCCCTGATTCGGCAGCCAGCCCGTACACATCGAAGAAAGCAGTGTGTATTTGCCGTCATGTCTGAAAATGGCCGGAGCTTCGCGGTGTTCACCCTGAAACAGTGTGCGGATCTCCTCGTCCACGTTCATAAAATCCGGGGTCAGGCGATAGATTTTTAAATCCGCGTTATCTCTTGCGTTGGAGATAAAATACGCTTCGTTATCATCGTCGAGAAAGAGCGTGCAGTCGCGCGACATATTGCCGAACGGGTTAAAGCTGCCGCGATAGGTGAATTCGCCGTCCGGTGTATCGCAGGTTGCGATGCAGGCAGCGGCGTTTTTGTAGTTCTGTCCGTTTTCATAGTGCGCCCACATAACAAACTGCTTCGTACGCTCGCAGTAAAGCACTTTCGGGCGCTCGATATTGACCTTGCCTTTTTCGGCAGGAATAACGTTTAAGCCGACGGAGATTTCCGCGTTCGGGTCAATGCCGTCACGGCGCAGCGTCAGATCACTGCACATGCGCATCGGTGCCGCCGGACTCGACATGGAAAGAACCGCACCGCGGTATTCCCACTCGGCAAAATCTTTGCTGCGGTAACAGGAGACATACGAATCGCCGCGGCGGTCCTCGCCGTACCAGTACCAGTAGTCTTTATAGCGCAGCATATGTCCGCCGTGTGCATGGATCGGGTTGTTGTCCGTATCAAACCAAACTTGTCCGTTGTATCGCATTGCGTGATTCTCCTTGTTTTTGATATTTCATTTATATCATAATATCGGATGTTCGGCAATAGCTTGCGCTGAAAAAATCGGTATGTTATACTGGAGACAACGAAAGGGAATCGGAGGAGATCACGATGAAATGCATCAATGAATTTCTGTACGGAAGCGTTTTGAAAGTGACACGAAACGACACCGCGGAAACCGTGGAGGAAAACTTTGCAAAGATGAAAGCGGCGGGACAGGATACCGTCGTCATATGGCCTGCATTTTACTGGTGGGAAGAGAAAACCGAACAGTATCCGTTCAACACCGGCCTGCAGATCCTCGATGCTGCAGAACGCCAGGGAATCAAGGTAATCATGGAGCTTGCCGGCCAGCTCTCTGTCTGTGAGTATATCCCCGATTTTATGATGAAAGAAGAATATTTTGCGCGGGATAAATGGGGAGCGATCGAGCCGGGACAGCCGAGTTTCGGCTTTCTGAGTTATTTTCATCCGGAGGTCAATGCGCTGATCTGCAAGCATTTTGCCGATGCGGCAAAAGCCTACAAAGGGAAAAAAGCGCTCATCGGCTATGATATCTTCAACGAGACGATGTTTCGCTCGTTTGATGCATATACGCTCGGCGAATTCCGAAACTGGCTGCGCGAAAAATACGAAACGATTGAAAAATTAAACGCTGTATGGGAGCGCACCTACACAAGCTGGGATCAGATCCGCTTTGAAACGTGGATGTGGATGAGCGTGATGCCGCGTGCGGACCACGCCGCATTCAAAAAGGCGTCGATCACCCGTTTTATGAAAAACTGGAGCGAGGCGGTGCGTGCAGTTGACGACACGCATTTCCTTATTGCCGATAATATTCATTCAATGACGTCGAGAGCGGGCGGATATACCCGTCCGCAGGATGATTTTGCTTTGCTTGACGTTGCTGATGAGATCGGTATGTCCTTTTATCCCAAACAGGTGGAAGGCTGTATGGAACCGATGGAGCGCTGGCAGATTTTTGACGGGTTTTATGCCGCATCGAAGCGAAACGGCTTTTTGGTTTCCGAAATGCAGACACATACGCAGGCCATGTTCAATCCGACAACGGCAGTACGGCCGTATGAATTGAAACAGTGGTGTATGGAAGCGGCGGCAGCGGGTGCAAAAGGTATCATCTATTGGATGTGGCGCCAGTTTGACAAAGGCTTGCAGACGCTGGGACGCGGTCTTGTAGACTATAAAGGCAGACCTACCGAGCGGCTTGCTGCGGCAGAAGAGGTCGGCAAAGCGCTGCGGTACGGTGTGATGAAACCGGTCAGATCGAAAGTCGGAATTGTTTACGATCCGCTCTGTGAAGATTTCCAGCATACGTATACCGAGGCATATTCGGTGGAAGACAGCATCTATCTGGCCGCACTGCACGGCGCATATAAAGCGTTCGGCGATAATAATGTCAGATGTGATATCATCACGCTCGATGAGATCGAAAGCTACCCGTTTATCATTCTGGCAAATTATCTTGCAGCAAGCGAAGAAAAGGCGAACCGCATCGCGGATTATATCAAAGCCGGCGGTGTCGTGTTGTCCTGCGGAAAGCTTGCCGCCGTGGATGAACTTTCGCAGGTCTGCTTCGATCAGCCGGGTATGGGCCTTTCGGAAGTGTTCGGCTATGAGTGGCTCGATACCGATTATGAAGATATGACTGCTGTTTTCAAAGACGGCGAAACGCTAAAAGGGTATTATACACACGAGATCACCGATGTAAAAGGCGAGATAGAAGCAACGTTCGCAAACGGAGATGCGGCTGTTGTCCATAACCGCTGCCAAAAAGGCGAAACGCTGACTGTGCTTTCCGATATTTTTTACGGCTATGCCAAAGAAAATGACGAAAGTGTCCGTGCGTTTGCCGCAAAACTTGCCGATCGGTTTGATCTGCGGCAGATCAAGGCGGACGGGGATTTGCTTATCCGCATTGCCAAAGCGGGTGAAAAGACGGTTTTGTTCTGCTTTAACTATACAAACGAAGAAAGGGTCGCACACATTACTGAACTCCTCGGCAAAGCGGTGGACATTACGGTGCACGCAAAACCGCAGGAAGTCGTGCTGGAGGTAATCGAATGAAAAAGCCATTAAAACAGCTGCCGACGAGAGTCTGGCGTACATACCGCGGCGGTAAGCTGCTGGAAGCATTTTTAGGATACGAAAACCCGGTTGACGGCGATTATCCGGAAGATTGGATTTCGTCTTTCACCGAAGCGAAGAACCCGAAATACGTAGAAAAAGAGGGCGTTTCGCGGATTGAAGAGGGTTATCTCACGGAGTATACGGACGAAAGCGATTTCGGTGTCGGCAGAAGCGAGCCGGAGCTTTTGACCAAACTGCTTGATTCCGGCGAACGTCTCGGCGTACAGGTGCATCCGACCGATGCATTCGCAAAACTGCATTTCGGCACACCGTTCGGCAAAACCGAATGCTGGCATATTTTGTCGAAGCGTTCGGAAGATGCCTGTGTCTATCTCGGCTTTAAACCGGATGTGACGAAAGAAAAGTGGAAGTCGCTTTTTGAAGCGCAGGACATCCCGGGTATGCTCGACTGCCTGCATAAATTCACACCGGAAGTCGGTGATACGATTTTAGTCAGAGGCGGTATGCCGCACGCCATCGGTGCAGGCCTTTTCCTGCTTGAAATTCAGCAGCCGTGCGACTACACCATGCGAACCGAAACCACCACCGCATACGGCACAAAGCTCACACCGATGCAGATCCACTATGGGCTTGGTGTCGAAAAAATGCTCGATTGCTTTGCTTACAATGGCCTCTCTTTTGAAGAGACGAAGGCCTCCTGCTTCTTAAAACATCCTGCGGCAGAAACGAAAGCATATACGCTCATGCCGCTTGTCACATATGAGGATACACCGTTTTTCGCGCTCGAAAAGGTTGATGCATGGGAATATTCCTTTACCCCGGATACGTTCCTTTCGGTCGTTGTGACCGCAGGCGAAGGAACGATCGCCTGCGGAGCCGGCGAGATTGAGGCGAAAAAAGGCGACAAATTCTTCGTGCCGTATGGCGCGGGCACGATAACGCTCAAAAACATCTCTGCGCTGCTCTGCTATCCGCCAAAGAAGGGAGACTGACGCTGTGCTGAAAACGAGAAAAGATCTCATGGATGCGGTGGAAAAGCTTTATGAATCGCTTTTTGCCGTCGTTGCAAAGCGCTATGTTGATCGCGAACAGTTTGTCGTTTCCGATATGGTCGGCTATGAGGTCACTGCACTGGAAGAGCTTTTCCGCCCGCTTTGGGGTATTGCACCGCTGATCCTCGAACGGGATTTGTCGTTTTCTTTGAAAGGCGAACGCGTCAAAGCTGCGGATTTTATCAATCGGGTTATTATCGAAGGAACGGACAAAGACAGCGAACGCCGCTTTGACCGAAATGTTACCGGATATACCCGCATCAACTTTGCGAATCAGGCGGTAACCGAACTTGCGGCTTATCTCGTTGCGGCGTATTTCGCCAAAGAAAAAATCTGGGACGTGCTGCAAAAACAGCAGCAGGACAGCATTGCCGAATGGATTTATAAGTGGTCGCTGATCGCGATCAACGATTCATGGCCCAACAATCATTATTGGTATCCGGTGTTCTGCATCGAAATCCTGCGCAGACTGGGTTATCCCTGCAAAGAAGCGGATGAAGCGCTTGAAAACGCTTATGCTGAGCTTGAAAAGCTCTATATCGGCAACGGCTGGTACTACGACGGAAAACTCGGTCGCTTTGATTATTACGAAGCGTGGGCGCATCAGGCATATACACTTTTGTGGATCCTGATTGCCGATAAGGAAGCACCGGGTTATTCCGAAAAGGCGGAGCTGTATAAACGCCGCTGTGAGGAATTCATCCGCTTCTATGTGCATTTCTTTGATGCAGACGGCGGTATGGCGGCGTTCGGCCGGTCGCTGAGTTACCGCTTTGCAGCGGTCACGAATTTCGGTCTTGCAGCAAAATGCGGCTGCGCGATCGATCTTTCGCTTACCAAAAACATGATCTTAAAAAACATCGGTTATTTCTTCGAAAACAGCATCCCGGCAAAGGACGGCATTTTCCATTGCGGTTATCTTTACGAAACACCTGCCTTCGCTGAAAATTATGCTACCGACGGCGCAAGTACGTGTTATACCGAAGGCCTGATGTGTTTGCTTTGCGGTGAAGAGCATCCGCTGTGGTGCGCTGAAACCGGAGAAATGCCGATCGAAAAAGGCGACTATACCTTGAAATGTCCGAATGAAAAAATCGGTATCGTCTTAACGGGTGAAAACGAATACGGCGGGGTCACCCTGTATAACAATTCGATGCACTACTATCAGGATGCGTTCTTCGGTCATTCGTTTAATGATATGAGCGCGTATTACGGTAAGTTCTGCTATAACTCCCGTGCAGGTTTTGCAATCTCAACACGGGATAAGGCTTCGCTGGACAATATGATCTCTCTGGTCACGCCAAACGGCAGAATGGAGTCGCAAAGAAGTGAGATCATCACAATCTCGACCGACGAAAATCTGCTGGTATCAAGGCACGTTCCGTTTGCGAATGACGAGGAAAGCAGAATAACCTCTTATGTTGTTCCGCTTTCGGGAGGCTGGCACGTAAGAATGCATAAAGTGACACTTTCGCGCCCGTATATTATAAGCGAAGGCGGCTTTACGGTGGGAACAAGAGATGACCGCTATGAAGCGAACGGTAATACCGTAAAAAAAGGGAATACCGTCAGCCGGATTGAGGCGATCTTTGAACAGAAGGTAAATTACGCACCGCTTCGGATTCATCCGGGCATGCATCTGCTTTCGCCGCAGGCGGTTTATCCGACGTATATGACCGATGTGCTTGAAAAAGGCGAATATCTTATCGGCTGTAAGGTGCTGTTTACAACCACCGGAAAATCCGGCGAAGAACCCCGCGTTACAGTGAACGGAAATACCGTAACTGTGGCGCAGGGTGAGAAAACGGTGACATTTGATATGGAGGGATAACCATGGCGAAAATCGGTTTGATCCAGGTGGAAATCATCGAAGGGCAGAGCATAAAAGAACGGCAGGATATGCTCTTTTCGCTTGCGGAAGCGGTGTTGCGAGACGGTGCGGATATCGTACATCTGCCCGAGGCGTTTCAGTATGTGGAAGACCGCAAAATCATAGCGGATATCCCGCGCCTGACCGAAACGGCAAAAGCCTGGAAGCAGCGTATGTCTGCGCTCGCCCAAAAATATCATGCCTATGTTGTTCCGTGGGATTACTGGTATAATCCGGAGAACGGCAGAGTGTACAACGCCTCCTATATCCTTGACCGAAACGGTGAAGAGATCGGCAGATACTGCAAAGCCAATTTGACGCACGGCGAACTTGAGATATCCGGTCTTGCGAACGGAATGGAATATCCGGTTTTTGATCTCGATATCGGTCGGGTCGCAATCATGATTTGCTTTGATAACTATTTCCCGGAGGTTGCCGCCGCATACGGCGCACAGGATGCCGATCTTTTGCTGTATCCGCTTTACGGCGATACGCTCAAGCCGCAATGGGAACACAAGATGCGCGCCCGCGCGATCGATCATTCGATGTTTGTTGCTTCTTGTCAGATTGCCGGACAGTACGATATTGCTTACACGGGTCTTGTCGATAAAACCGGCGAGGTGATTGCAAAGCTTGACGCGCCGCAGACGTATAAAGTCATCGAAGTCGACTTGAAAAAACGCGTGCTTACGCACACAACAGGAAGAAAAGAATATACGGAAGATCTGCACGAGTATCTCCACCGCTGCCGCAATTTTACTTCATATAAAGCGGTTGAAAACCCGGGCGCACCGGCAAAAAGCTGGGAAGAGATCTTTTTCGGAAAAGTTCCGGACTGAGCATACCAAACCAATAAAAAATGACCTCTCGGCTGAGAGGTCATTTTCGTTTTCGGATCATTTCATCGGGATCCAGACGAGCATATCGCACTCGCCGCGGTTTTCCATGCCGTAATACGGAATGAATTTGATCGCTCTTGCCTCATATTTTACGGCGTTTGCGTTCATATAGAGCTTTCCGCTGTCGATTTTCGCGTAGCCGTTTGCGGTGATCGTCGGCAGACCGAAATAATCGTCTGCATCTATACCAAATGCGGTATTGATGTCGGCATAAAGCGCGAAGATGTCGCCTTTGTTATCGACGCTTTCCACACAGTATACGACCGGGCCGAGCATCAGAGCGGTTCTGCCTGCGTTATCGTGTACGCCCGGAGCGGATACGACGAAGCGCGGTGCAACGTTGAAATCAAATTCGAGGGTTTCTGCCGCGTCGAAATATGCGTAACCGTCTTTCAGCTCATAGGAAGCGGATGCGTCAAACTGTTCGCACCAACCCGGAACGCGGACTGCGATCTTTTTGTAGCCGCCGGTCACCGTGAGCTTCACTTTTCCGCAGGCAGGATAATTCGTCTCCTGACGGATCGTTTTGCCTTCAAATTCGGTCGAAGCGTTCATATAGTGGTGGACGTAGAGCGTGTCGCCGTCTTCGGTATAGAGGAAATCGCCGATGGCATTGATATAGCGCAGGATATTCGGTGGGCAGCAGGAGCAGCCGAACACCTTGACGCGCTGTGTGATCGGAAAACGCTCTTTGTCCTTCGTCGCCGGGTTTTTGTCGTGATCGGCGAGGTCGATCGTCAGCGGGTTTTCGTAGAAGAACTCGTCGCCTTTGATCGATATGCCCGAGATACTGCCGTTGTACATCGCCTGTTCCGCGATATCGCCGTACAGCCCGTTCGCTTTGATCTTCGACATTCTCTGGCAGAAAAGCGAGAGCGCGAGTGTTGCACACGTTTCGGTGTATGCCGGTTCGTTTTTGAGGTCATAGTCGACTGTAAACGCTTCACCGATGCAGGTGGAGCCGATGCCGCCGGTGATATACATGCGCTTTTCGGCAACGTTGTGCAGGATCGTATCACAGGCGTTAAACAGCGCTTCGTCGCCGCATTCAAGCGCAAGATCCGCCATTGCCATATAGAGGTACATCGCACGGACGGAGTGACCCTCGGCGGTCGTCTGCTCACGTACCGGGAGGTGATCCTGCGCATAGCAGTCGTTCATCCAGTCGCAAAGACCGGCTTTGTCGAGATCGTTGGCACCTCTGTTGTTGACAAAGAACTTCGAAAGCTCGAGGTATTTTTCTTTTCCGGTCAAACGGTAGAGTTTTACCAGAGCAAGCTCGATTTCTTCGTGACCCGGCGTGACGAACTTCGCGGTTTTTTCTTCAACGAACGATTGGATAACGAGATCAATGTAGCGCTCGACAAGACCGAGAAGTTTGTCCTTTCCCGTTGCGTGATAATAGGCGATCGCCGCTTCGGTGAGATGACCGAGGCAGTAAAGCTCGTGCTTATCGCGGATGGTGAAGCGTTTGTCGGTGTCATAGACGTTAAAATATGCGTTATAGTAGCCGTTTTCGAGCTGGCTTGCGCACATCATGTCAACGAGATTGTCGATCTTTTCTTCAAAGCGCTCGTTTTTTTCGTATTCAAGCGTAAACGCAGCACCTTCGATCCATTTTGCCGCATCGGAATCCCAGAAAATATGCGGCTGCCAGCCTTCGCGTTCGTGCTGTGCCTTATCGCATTTCATGGCTTCAAAGCGTTTGGTCTCTTCAAAACGGTCGTAAACAGCATCCACCGTAACCTCGCGGGAAACGCGCTGTTTTTCGCCCCAAAAACCGCCTTCGATTCTCGTGTTATAAAAAGGAATCTGTCTCATAATATTCCTCGATTCTATAATATTGACAAATGGCAGGGATGAGATCCCCGCCATTTTCATCGTTGTTATTCCCAGTTTTCCTTGATTGCTTCTCTTGCGATCTCGATCCATTTGGTAAAGCGCTCCGGCTCACATTTGACGGTGGTCGTATCGCGGAGGATCAGCTCAAGACGGCCGCCTCTTGCCTTGCGAACACCCTCACAGAGCTCTTTGCGGATGCTTTCTTCTACCGAAGCGTTGAAATCGTTCATAGCAAGCGGAGCCGGCTGCGGTTTCCAGGTCATGAGATATTTGTCCTGCAGCACCGGTACGAAATTCGAAATATCGGCCCACGGGCAAACCGCTACGCGGCGGAGATTTTTGATTTTCAGTACGTTATCCAGCTTGCGGGAAAGGTCGTCACAGCAGCCGTATCCGTTCAAACCGAACAGCTCCAGAACCTTTCTTTCGTACTGCAGAATGAATTCCTCGTGCATTGCCGGAGATACGACAGCGAATTCCTGTGCTTCTGCGGCGCCCCATACGTTTTTGAGTTTAACGTGGTTCGGGTCGAAATCTTCGCCCGGGAGCTCGTCGTTATAGCCGACACCGCCGGTGTAGTGGTATGTGTTGTCGTTGTTGAGAGAGAGCAGGTTCTGTTCTTCCATCTGGCGGTACATATCAATGACACCTTCGGTGAAGAACTGAATTGCCTCGTGCACCATTTCCGGTTCCAGGATCAGGTCCGTGAGCATATTGTCCAGTCCGCGGTAGCTGCAGTACCAGTTCATCATGTGAACACTGTAATTCGTGTTTCCGACCAGAACCGGTTTGAGAATATCACCGACAGCGTTGCAGACAGCCTCGTAGCGGATACGGGTTGCTTCTTCATCGTGCGAAACTTTCGGCTTGGAGAGCTTTTTCCAGTCCTCCGGCTCTTCGATGATCGGTGCGTGCTTGTATGCGCCGGCATACTGACCGGTGAGAATGCGCTGCGGTTCAACACCCCACATCGTGTTATGGATAACTTTTTCTACGTTGATCGTGTCGAGAATCGGAACGTCGTCCGGAAGGTATTTGCTGTGGAAGATAACTTTCTTCATTTTGCGTTCGAGCTTGCGTGCATACGGATCCTCGCACTGCAGGCTTTCGCGCGGAATGAGTTCAAACCAGGAGTAGTCCGGATGTACGAAAACCGCCGGTCTTTCTCCTTTTAACGATGTGTGGCGCTTCCAGAACGCGATCTTCTCTTCGCTGTTGTCTCTGTCAGCGGCTTCTTTAACCTGTTTTGCGGTTGTGCGCAAAATTTCTACGTCATGTTTGGAAAACATTTGCCATACCTCCTGATGTTATTTGTTTACGATCGAACACATATCGTCGACACACTGACGATTTATTAAGGTTATTATATGCGAATGTGTTTCGTTTTTCAATGGATTATTTTACGGTCTCTTTCGTAAAAAAGTCCTAAAAAGTTC
>JBGUUS010000012.1:0-5130 GCA_045133675.1 Oscillospiraceae bacterium
GCTCACCGCAGGTACCGAGGTTGTCAACATGACCACCGGCCAGAGCGAAAAAGTCGGCAAACTCATCTATATGCGCGGCAAGAAACAAGAAGACGCTGCTGCAGTTGTAGCAGGCGACGTTGCTGCTGTTGCTAAGATGAATGCAAGCACCGGCGATACGCTGTGCAACGGTGTTTCCGTTGTGATCGAGCCGGCTAAATGCGATGCACCGTGCTACTCGATGGCAATTATGCCGAAAGCAAAAGGCGACGAGAGCAAGGTTGCACAGGGCGTTCTCCGTCTTCTCGAAGAGGATGCATCCCTGGCATTTGCAAACAACGCAGAAACGCACCAGCAGGTCATCACCGGCCTTGGCGAACAGCATCTCGACGTTGTTGTTGCAAAACTGAAAGCAAAATTCGGCGCAGAAGTTATTATGGAAGCTCCGATCGTTGCATACCGCGAGACCATCCAGAAGAAGGTCCGCGTTCAGGGCAAACACAAGAAACAGTCCGGCGGCCACGGCCAGTACGGCGACGTTTGGATCGAGTTTGAGCCGCACGACGGCGAAGACCTCATCTTCGACCAGAAGGTTGTCGGCGGTGCCGTTCCGAAGAACTTCTTCCCGGCAGTTGAAAAAGGTCTGCGTGAAGCAATCGTTTCCGGTGTTCTCGCCGGTTACCCGGTTGTCGGCCTGAAAGCAACGCTGATGGACGGTTCGTACCATCCGGTCGACTCCTCCGAAATGGCGTTCAAGACCGCAGCTTCTCTCGCATACAAAGCAGGCATGCAGCAGGCTTCTCCAATCCTGCTTGAGCCGATCGGCCACCTCACCGTTACCGTTCCGGATGCACATACCGGCGATATGATGGGTGAGCTGAACAAACGCCGCGGCCGCGTTCTCGGTATGAACCCGGACGAAGACGGCGCTACTGCAATTGAAGCAGACGTTCCGATGAGCGAAATGCACGACTTTGCTACACTGGTTCGCCAGATGACCCAGGGCAGCGGCACGTTCACCTTCGAGTTCGAGCGCTACGAGCAGCTTCCGAATATGCTGGCTGCAGGCGTTATCGAGCGCGCAAGAGCAATGCAGGAATAATCCCATATAAAGCAAATTCCCGATCCGCGCTGTGCGGATCGGGAATTTTTTATCTGCAGACGAATTGATAGGAGAGATCAGGAGATATAGCCGTGTTCGAAAGCAAGATTCAAATTGGATAAATCCGTGTGAACGATGATTTTGCAATCACCCTTCATGACTTCAAAACTCTCTTCTGTTTTGCAGGTTCCGGAAGTCGTTTTGAATTCAAGCGAAACATTCTCTGGCTGATCTTCAACGACGAGATCAATATGACCGGAAACAGAATCGATAACGATCATGTCGTTTACGTGACCTTTAAGTGCAGTTTCCCCGGATTTGTTCTTAAAGAAAGCTGTATTCGCAGTGTAGCGTTCCGAAAAGATTTTGCCGACATCATTTTCAATGGAAAGCTTATCCGCGAAAATTTCAAATGCGATATCGCCAGCAACATTTTTGATGCTGACGTTTTGAGCTTTCGTATATCGAATCTTGATATCGCCGCCATAGGAGGCAAGACACAAGTCCTCAATTGCATCGAATTCATTTGAAAAGACTGTGATATCGCCGCTCACCGTGTAGCAACTTAGAGAAGCGATGTAGTAAGTTTTTGGAATATAGATTTTAACGTAAACTTCATCGCTGGAAGTATTGAAATCAGTAGTCCCATCACTTTCTTGTCCGATACTCAAAATAGCACCGTTATCTTTAACAGCGATTGGTTTGTCTTTGTGATATCCATACTCACAGATGAATTTGTTATCGTATTGAAAATGGAATTCAACATTTGCGTTATTGACATCTACGAAGATTTGGTTGAAACTTCTGTTTAGCTCCGTCTTTTGTACGATATAATCTTTCTCATGTTCTGCGAAAGGACTATCGATATTGACGGAATCGAGAAGACTGACGATATCGTTTTGGAGTGCTTCATCCGTAATTTGCAAACCTCTGTCCGTGATAACAAGCAGTTCGCTTGCTCCGCTTACGGCACCCGCAAAGCATGTTGCGATACCGATAACGACCAAAACGGCGGAGATGATCATAAGCAAGCTTGTCTTTTTCATGCGTTTTCGCCTCCTTCGTTCTTTTTATATAGCCGCATAACGGCTTTTCCGCTTTTGAGTGTTCCGCCGAGCGAAAGACCGAACAAACCGAGCATAAAGATTCCGATACCGATCATCGTGATCGCAAGCGCTGTGCTTACCTTAAAGAGAAAGCCGCCGGAGATAAACAGAACGACCGCCGCACAGGCTGTACCGAATGCGATCACGCCGAGCACGAATACCAGAAAACCGAGTGCAATCGCACCGACGAGTTTGCCGACCGGGATTTTGCACGCCGGGGAAGCAACGGGCGGTTCTTCGGCAGGTGCTGCTTCAACCGGCTCGATGCCGTAGGATGCCAGCAGCTCTGCTGCAATTTCTTCGGGTGTGCGAAGTGTCTGTGCCGCTTCGGCATTATCTTCGAACAGTTCTTCGTAATACCGAAGTGCCTCTGTGCGTTCATCCGCTTCCAGCGCGGCAAGCAGCACTTCAAGCCGGGCGAGAAAGGCGTATTTAGTCATGATGGATACCTCCTTCTAAAATGAAATCGAGTTGCGCCTTGTGGTGTTCCCATTCTTCCGTATAGACCGCGAGTTGTTCCCGTCCCGTATCGGTGATGGAATAATACCGGCGGTTTCGGCCCTGAAACGCTTGATCGTACATTGTGAGCATTCCGTCTTTCAGCAGACGCCGCAAAACCGGATACAGTGTCGAATCCGAGATCTCGATGACGGTTTTGATGCGCTGTGTCAGGACGTAGCCGTACGTATCCTCGTGGTTCAAAACGGCCAGAACAAGAAAATCCAGAAGGCTGCCGCTGACAGTGAAAATCATGTCATCGCCTCCCAAATGTTTTATTACAATAATATTATACGGAATATAATATATGCTTGTCAATAGGAGTACTGAATTTTTTAATAAAAGCGATTTTTACATTAGTAAAGTTTATTGACAATTATGCGGCGTCATAGTATGATAGCAACAGATAAACACGATAAGCCGCACCGTGCGGCATGAACAATAACCGAAAGAGAGGACAGAAACCATGAGAAAACAGTTACAAAAAGAGCTGAAACAGACTCGCTTTGTACATGCGCCGCTTCCGATTCACTATGAAGATACGCGCGAAGTACGCTGTGAGAAAAAGCCGTTCGTCAAAACGAGATTGCTCGATACGATGGAGACGCTTGACCGCTGGACAGCTGACACCATTCATTTTGCGGCGCGTGACGCAAACGGCCTGACATTTGAAAAACGCGAGAATGTTGCAACCGTAGAGCTGAGCGATGAATACGTATACGGCGAGACGGTGAATTCCATTAAATTCACGTCGCCGACCTTCCTGAATCATAAGAGCAGATGGACGGGCGGCGGTATTCAGTGCATTCCGCGTGCATATTTTACGGTGGACCACGAGGACTGGACGGAGTATAACCGCATTTCCGTTTGGATCCGACCGGAGATGCCGGGCTTCCGTCACGTCTGCCTGCGCATGCAGTTCCACAACGAAGGCGAACATCCGGCACCGGACCGCTTTGACCGTATCGGCCACCACAATATCAACCTCATCAACCACGAATGGAACCACATTCAGGTTGAGATTCCGTATATCCACCGCGAAAACGTAACCGGCATCAGCTTTGACTACGATATGTGCGGCAGCGAAGTTGTTGCAGAGGCTACGGCTTGCTGGTATATTGCGGATCTGCGCATTGATCAGCTTGCGGAAGAAGAGCTCGACCACCACACCGGTTGGAACGTTGGCAGAGGCCGCATTGCATTCTCCGGCTCCGGCTATCAGACCGGCAGTAAGAAAACCGCGCTCCTCTGTGATGATTCGGCACTCACTTTCGAAGTTCGCGAATCCGAGACCGGCCGCATCGTTATGACGAAAGCGGTTGAAACGATTGTCACGCCGACGGGTACATTCCAGCAGCTCGATTTCTCCGAACTGAGCGAACCGGGCGAATATTTCCTCGTATGCGGCGGTATTGTCAGCCGTACGTTCCCGATCGGCGACGATATCTGGGAAGATTCCATCTGGAAGACGATCAACTTCTATCTGTGCGAGCGCTGCGGCGTTTATGTGCCGAACAGACATCAGAACTGCTGCCGCGACCGCTTTGTTGAGCATGAGGGTAAAACGATCCTTGCCAACGGCGGCTGGCACGATGCAGGCGATATGTCGCAGAACCTCACCAACACGAGTGAGAGCGTCGTTGCGCTGTTCAGCCTTGCAAAAACCGTTGAAGAAAACTCCGACCTGTACGACCGCCTGGTTGAAGAAGCACTCTGGGGCACCGAATGGATGCTCAAAACGCGCTTCGGTGACGGCTGGCGTGCACTGAGCGTAGGCGGCTCCACCTGGACCAAAGGCATCATCGGCGACTTTGACGACCGATTCACAGGGGCGAAGAAACAGCCGATCGAGAACTTTATGGCAGCCGGCGGTGAAGCACTGGCAGCCGGTGTTCTCTATAAAACCGATACCATTTATGCGGATTACGCACTGAAATGTGCAAAAGAGGACTGGAAATACGCATACCGTGACCGTGCGGAAGAAGGTTTCCGGATGGACGGCGACCCGGCACGTATTGCACACGATATCGTAATGTACGGCTGTGCTGTATGGTCCGCTCTCGAAATCTACGCAGTTGACGGCGATGAATTCTTCAAAGATATGGCGATCAAACTGGCTGACGAGATCATTGCGTGCCAGCAGCAGGAGATCCCGGATTGGGATATCCCGTTCACCGGCTTCTTCTACCGCGATGCAAGCAAGAAGATGATCGTTCACTACAACCATAGAAGCCACGAGCACGAGCCGATCCTTGCGCTCACCCGTCTGTGCGAAATGTTCCCGGATCACCCGGATTACGCGAAATGGTACTATGCTGTTACCCTGCATTCTGAGTATTATAAGAAAGCGGTTGCATACAACGCACCGTTCAGCATGTCGCCGGCATCGATCTATCACGTTGGCGAAGCAGCTGCCGATCCGGAGCTGTTCATCAAACAGCAGGC
>JBGUUS010000013.1:0-7272 GCA_045133675.1 Oscillospiraceae bacterium
GGTTACGGCTGTAAACAACGTCTTTTGCAATACGGATCTGCTCGAGAGATTTCTTTCCGGAGTTATTGTGGTTGGTATCCACGATGACGGACGGATTTGCAAGATTTGTCTGATCATAGAGTTCTTTTACGCGCAGAAGATCTTCGTAATGATAGTTGGAAATGCTTCTTCCGGCATAGTCGACATAACCGCGCAGGATCGCGTGTGCATACGGGTTGCCTTCGCTTGTTACTTCCCAGCCGCGGTAGAGGAACGTATGACTCGACTGTGCGGCAACAATGGAATTCATCATAACGCCGAGGTCGCCGCCGGTCGGGTTTTTCATACCGACCGGTGCGTCGATGCCGCTTGCGGTGAGGCGGTGCTGCTGATTTTCCACCGAGCGTGCGCCGACAGCAACATAGGAAAGCAAATCGGTGAGGTAACGGTAATTTTCCGGATAAAGCATTTCGTCCGCACAGGAGAAATCATAGTCGCGCAGTGCGGCAAGATGCAGCTCACGGATGGCAACGATGCCTTTGTACATATCCGGCTTTGCCTCCGGGTCCGGCTGATGCAGCATGCCTTTATATCCCTGTCCGGTGGTACGCGGTTTGTTCGTATAAATCCGCGGGATGATGATGATCTTATCCGACACCTGCTCTTCGATCCTGCGAAGCCGCGAAATATATTCCAAAACCGGCTCCGGGTGCTCCGCCGAGCACGGACCGATCACCAGGATAAATTTATCCGATCTGCCGTCAAAAACAGCTTTGATGCTCTCGTCACGCTCTGCTTTAACCTGTACCATCCGCTCGGTCAACGGGAATTCTTTTTTTACCTCCTGCGGAATCGGCAGTTTTCTGTGGAAATTCATTCGCATGGTCTTTTACCTCCGTCATAGGATCTCATTTTCGGAAAACAAAAAGTCCGCACTCCTGTCTGCTTTTTACAGCATGGTGAATGCGGACTGTCCGTTTTTATGCAACCCAGAACATATCGTCTGGTTATCACAGAAACCGGCAGCCCTTATCAAAGTAATAAAAGTAAAAGTAAAACTTACTCTTAAACATTATGGCTGCCTCCTTCTTGATTTCTTGGCTTTACTATATCACTTTGAAGCGATAAAATCAAGAGGTTTTTGCAATTTTATTGGATTTTTATTATCCGTCGATTTTCGTGAGTTTCGCGAAATTCGCCATGATCTTTTTCGTGCCTTTCGTGTCAAAACGCACTTCGACAAGCGTGTCGTTGCCCATCGGCGTGAGCGAAACAACGCGGCCGCGGCCGAAGACCTTGTGTGTTACGAGGTCGCCCGCGGCATAGGAAACACCCGATGCCGGTGTCGGTTTTCCGCCCATACCAACGCCTTTTCCAACCATCGGGCGCGGCGCCGGTTTTGCTTTCTCCGGCATCACGTTTACCGTAAAGCTGCGCGCGGTATCGTCCTTCTTCTCAAGCAGATGCTCCGGGATCTCCTTCAAAAAGCGCGACGGCTGGTTGCGGCTTGTCGTACCGAAGATCATACGCGAAGCCGCGGAGGTCAAAAACAGCTTTTCTTTTGCACGGGTAAGCGCAACGTATGCAAGGCGGCGCTCCTCCTCGACCTCGCTCTCCTGCGAAGCGGACTGATAGCTCGGGAAGAGGTTTTCCTCCATACCGATTACATAGACGTTTTTGAATTCAAGACCTTTGGCCGAATGCATCGTCATCAGCGTAACGCTGTCTTCTGCGGCATTCAGGTTGTCGAGGTCTGTAAACAGCGAGACCTCTTCAAGGAAGCCCTGCAGTCCGCCGTCTTCGTTGTCGTTTTCGTATTTAATGAGGTTCGTTTTGAGCTCGGCAATGTTTTCAAGACGAACACGGCCTTCAACACCCTGCATCGCGAGCATATCCGCATAACCGGTGTCCTTCGAAACAGCTTCCAACAGCTCTTCGAGCGGTTCGCTGTCGGCAACCGCCTGCAGTTTTTCGATCAGTTCAACGAAAGCGCCGAGCGGTGCGCTCTTTTTCGCGATTGCCGCATAGTCTTTCGCGTTTTTCATGACCTCAAACATCGGCAGACCCGTCTGTGCGGCGATCTCCTCGACCTGTTTTACGGTCGCATCGCCGATGCCGCGTTTCGGCTCGTTAATGATGCGTTTTAAGCGTACGGCATCCGCCGGGTTATCGATCACGCGGAAATACGCGAGGATGTCGCGGATCTCTTTGCGGTCAAAGAACTTCGTACCGCCGACGATGCGGTACGGAATACCGGCGCGGACAAGCTGCCGTTCGATCATGTTCGACTGTGCATTCGTGCGGTAAAGCACGGCGTTATCCGAGAATTTCTGACCCTGTGCGGCAAAATCCTCAACCTTGCGGACGACGAACATCGCCTCGCCCATTTCGTCGAGTGCGCGATAGGAAACGACCTTGCTGCCGCTGCCGTTGTCCGTCCAGAGGTTTTTGCCTTTGCGCGCGGTGTTGTGGCTGATGAGCTCGTTTGCCGCATCGAGGATATTCTGCGTCGAGCGGTAGTTCTGCTCCAGGCGGATGACAACCGCATCGTCAAACTCCTCTTCAAAGCTTAAAATATTCTCGATCGTAGCGCCGCGGAAGCGGTAAATACTCTGGTCATCGTCACCAACAACACAGAGGTTGTGGTATTTGTTCGAAAGCAGGCTGACGAGACGGTACTGCGCATGGTTCGTATCCTGATACTCGTCGACCATGATATAGCGCCAGCGGTTCTGGTAGTATTCCAAAACGTCCGGGTTTTCTTCAAACAGGCGGACCGTGAGGCAGATGATATCGTCAAAGTCGACCGCGTTCGACTCTTTCAGCTTTCTCTGATACAGCGAATAAATGCCGCCGATAACTTTCAGGCGGAAATCCGAGCCGTTTTGCTCAAGGAATTTTTCCGGCGAGAGCATGGCGTCTTTGGCGCGGCTGATCTGATTGAGAACGGTTTTCGGCGGGAACATTTTGTCGCTCAGATTGAGTTCTGCAAGACAGTCTTTTACAACGCGCTGGCCGTCATCGGTATCGTAGATCGTAAAGCCCGGTTTATAGCCGAGTTTTTCGATCTCGCGGCGCAGAACGCGCAGGCAGATATAGTGGAACGTTCCGGCGTTAACTTGCTCGCCGTCTTCGCCGAGCATATTGACAAGACGCTCTTTCAGTTCGTTTGCCGCTTTGTTCGTAAACGTGATAGCAAGCACATTCCACGGAAATACCGGGCGTGCACGAACCGCATCACTCACTTCTCTCCAGTCGGCTTCGCCTTTTTCGGCACGGAGCAAAACCTCTTCATCCTCTGCGGAGAAAAGGCCCGGTTTTTCATAATATGCGTTTCCAAAGCGGAGCAAAAACGCAATGCGGTTGATCAAAACCGTTGTTTTGCCGCTGCCCGCACCCGCAAGGATCAGAATCGGTCCCTGCGTTTTGAACACAGCCTTCTGCTGCATCTCGTTCATACGGGAAAACTGCTTTTTCAGCACGCGCTGTTTTAAAGAATGGAATGCTTCGGATGTCATATTACGGTCTCCTTTTTTGCGGGGTAGTATCGCTCATTATAACACATCGTGCCCACAAAAACAACCGTTCTCTTATGTATGAACACAGGAAAAAGCGGACATACTTTTCCAAAACGAAAGGTTGTGATGGATATGCTGCGTTCGCTGAAGGCGCGTATTGACGCGGTAAAAGCGCTGTTTTCGCCAAAACAGCAGCCTTCGCGCGAGGAAGAGGATGCGCCGCTCTCCGATCATCTGAACGAAACGCTCGTGCAGATCCGCACGCGGTTTTCGAACTCCTCCGACCTGCTCATCCGCGAACTGACCGTGGGCGGTGTCAAAACCGCACTCGTCCTCGCGGAAGGTCTTGTCAATTCCCAGACGATGTCCGAGATTTTGCTCGAGCCGCTTTTATCCCGCCATTTTCCGAAAAACGGCGCCTTTGAAGCTGTGCGCCGGTATATCGAGGACGAAAGTGTTCTCGCCGCCGATATGCTGCCGGTCTGGTCATACGGCGATCTGTTCCGCTTTATGATGGCAGGATTTGTTGTGATTCTGCTCGATGGATCCCGCCGCGGAACCGCCTGCGGTATTCAGGGTTATCCGTACCGCTCGATCGGCGAACCGACCACCGAGGTAAACGAGCACGGCAGCAAAGAAGGCTTCACCGAACCGATCCGCCCGAATCTTTCAATGGTGCGCCGCCGCATCCGCTCGCCGCTTTTAAAATTCGAGCTCTTTCCGATCGGCGACGTGAGCAAAACGGATGTGTGCCTCATCTATATGACCGACCGTGTTGCACCGAAACTGCTGCGCGAAGTAAGACGGCGGCTGAACTCCATCAAGCTCGACGTCATTTTAACCGCAGGATACGTAAAACCGTTCCTCACCGGGCGGCCGTGGTCTCTTTTTTCGGATGTCGGCACAACCGAACGTCCGGACGTTCTCGCCGCAAAAATCCAGGAAGGCCGCATCGCGATTTTAGTCGACGGTACACCGTTTGCGCTGATCGTGCCGTATCTGTTCACGGAGAATTTCCAGTCGCTTGATGACTATGCACACAGCGCGTTTTACGCGGCATTCATCCGCTTTTTGAAATACACTGCCTTTGCCGCAAGCATTCTTCTGCCCGGTATGTACGTTGCGATCTGCACGTTTCACCCCGAGCTTTTGCCGCAGGCACTTCTTTTCAATATCGCCGCCGCGGAGGAGATCACGCCTTTTCCGCTCGGGATTGAAGCGCTCATCATCCATTTTCTCTACGAGATCATGCGGGAAGCCGGTCTGCGTCTGCCGCGTCCGGTCGGTCACGCCGTCAGCATCGTCGGTGCGCTCGTGATCGGTGACGCCGCGGTCACCGCCGGTCTTGTCGGTGCGCCGATGATCATGATCGTTGCAACAACGGCGATTGCCTCGTTCGTCGTGCCTTCTTTGCACGAACCCGTCTCGATCCTGCGCTTTGCGTTCATCATCGCCGGTATGCTGTTCGGGCTTTACGGCATCACGCTTTTGTGCCTTTTGCTGCTCATCAATATCTGTACGCTTGAAACCTTCGGGCAGCCGTATACCGCACCGCTTGCGCCGTTTTCCTCTTCCGCTATGCGCGATACGTTCCTGCGGCTGAACTTCCGTACACTCGAAAAGCGCACCGCCTCGCTTCAAAAATTAAACGGTTCGCATTTAAGCGAACAGGATCGGGAGGAATCGCCTTGAACGATGTCAGAATCAGTGCACCGCAGCTTTCGCTGCTGCTTTTTCTCTCCTGCTCATTTTCCGTGCTGGAGTATACGCCCGCGCTCGGTGATACCCAGACGGGTCTTACCCTTCTGCTCTCCACGCTGCTCGGCTTTGTTTTGCAGTGCATCACCGTGATCCCGCTCCTTATTCTTTTAAAAAAGCACGAAGGGCAGGATCTGGTCGGTTGTGCGTGGCTCGTTTCGCCGCTGCTTGGTCGTGTTCTCGCCGCCGTTCTGCTCGTTTTATTTTTGATGCATCTCTCCGGCGGCTACGCGATCTTCAGCATCTTTTTAACGAATATTGTCTATCCGCAGAGCTCCTCGGCGGTCGTGGTTCTCCTGCTTGCATTCGTATGCAGTGCCTCTTCGACATTCGGACTGCAGGGCACGGCGCGCGCCGCAAGCATTGTCTGCATCCTCTTTGCGGCAAGCATCCTTTTCGTCGGCGCCGCCGCATCGGATAAAGCCGCACTTTTAAACCTGCACGCCATTCCCGGCGACGACATCGCGGATATCGTAAACGGCGGCTTCGAAAATCTTTCCAAAAACACCGAACTGTTCGTCCTTTCGATGCTTTTGCCGTATATCGCAAAACCGAAGCGAAAAGGGATCTGCACATACGGGTTTTTAACACTTTTATTCCTGTTTACGTTTCTCTCGCAGTTTTTGATCCTGCTTGTTCTCGGCGATTTCGGTATGCAGCAGACATTTCCGTATTATGCGCTCACCTCCGTGATCGATATCTCGATCTTTCAGCGGCTCGATTCGCTTCACGTTGTTCTGTGGATCTTTTCTGCGCTCTTTCGCTGTACGGTCTGCATCCTCTGCATCAAGCAGTGCACCGCGATCCTGTTTCCGAAAAAAGGAAAACGGATCGTGCACTGGGCGCTTTTGCACGCTGCTGCCGGTTTCGGCGTGTTTTTCGCCGAACAGATTCCGCTTTTACGCACCTTGAACCGGTCGCGCGGCGGCGTGATCATAGCCGTTGTATGCATTTTGCCTCTGCTGCTTCATCTCATTCTGATACGAAAGGAAAAACGCAATGCACCGCCCGAAAGCCCTGTTGCTGCTGTGCAGCATTCTGCTTAGCTTATCCTGCACCGGCTGCCTCTCGCCGATTCAGTTAAACCGCCAGGCAATCGTACAGAGTATCGGTATCGACTATGCGGACGATCGTTACCGGCTCACGTTCCAGATTTATTCACCCGCATCCGAAGCCGGTTCGGGTATCAGTGCCTCCGCCGATAATGCAAAGCTCATCACCGCCGACGGAAAAACCGTCTCCGAAGCTCTGCAAAAAGGAACCCGAATGCAGGGCAAAGAACTGTTTTTGGGACAAAACCGCATCCTCGTGATCGGGTTCGGCGCCGCAAAACACAGCCTTGCCGAGGCGATCTCTTATCTCGGAACGACGGGAAATTCCCGGCAGAATGCACACGTGCTCATCAGCAGCACCACCGCAGAATCGATCCTGTCGCAGAAATTGAACCAGGGCATCCTCCCGGCGGAAGCGCTCGAGCATCTCACCGAAAATGCCTTTGCAAACGGCCTTGCCCGAACGGTGCGGCTGTTTGAACTGCGCAAAACGCTCAGCATCCGCCATGAATCCGCCGCACTTCCTGTCATCTCCGTAAAGGAAGAAGGCGAACCCACCGCCGCAAAACCGGAACAGTCCGGACAAAGCGGTGACAGCGAACCGAAAATCGAATCGGTGAGCGCGCTGGAAATCGGAGGCACCGCCATCTTTTCCGACGATGTTTTCCGCGGATTTCTCGATGCGGCGCAGACGCGCGGTATGTTATGGATCCGCGGCGAAGTCGAAAACACCGCCGTTGCGGTCGATCTGCCGCTGGACGTCACCGCATCGGTGCGGATCCACCACGCCGAAAGCAAGCTGATCCCGATAAACACCGGCGAAAAACTCGCGTTTTCCCTCTCGATCATCTGCGACGCCACGAAAGAGGACAGCTTTGCCGCCGAAGCGGCGTATCACAAAGACGAGCAAAAACTCCTGCACGATATGAGCCGCGCGGCGGAAGCGGTGATCCGGGAAGAATGCC
>JBGUUS010000014.1:0-14167 GCA_045133675.1 Oscillospiraceae bacterium
GTTACAAAATATTTGGAAACACAAAAGAGAATTTCAAATAAATATCTTTATGGTAATAGGTATTGACAAATTCCAATTTGTCGAACAGTGCAGCTACAATACTTTTGGTGGTTCTTACCCCCACTTATACACCGTTTTGTCGCTCTTTCTTTTCAATGAAATCCACCCTGTCGGGTGGGTGAAATCATCTTCGATGATGAAATCCCCTTCGGGGATGAAATCCGACTTCGTCGGGAGAAGGCCGGATTTCATTAAAAAGTTAAGAAATCTTTTCTTCTTCCCGCAATTCCGTTTCGGTTCCTCTTCCACAAACCAAAAAGCCTTGTCGTACGACAAGGCTTTTCTTGATTTATACACATTTCTCATTCACAGCGGGAATCCGGAGCAGGATTCCTGTTTTTCTTTCCCTGAAAGAACGTTCTGAGATTCTGCGGCAGCTCATACGGCGCGGTATCCTCTTTTTCTGCAAGGAAGGCGTTTTTTAAGATTGCCTCCGCGAGCATCGCCTTCGGCGCAACGCTGTAACGCTTGCCTTCATAGGAAAATACTCTGCAGTCCACCGGCACGCCGGCGATTTCTCCGCAGCAGCCACAGTCGGACTCCTCGACCTCGGTGCAGATATCGTTTCCGTTCACCCGGACCGTCGGAGAGGAAAGAAAACGCCGCGCTATCGCATCTTCCTGTGTCGCTATTTCGGTTTTTTGATACGAGATCCGATATCCCGCAAGCGAAAAAGCCGGCGAAAGCTCTTTGATCACCTTTTCCAAAACAGAATCCGTGCCGATACAGCGGTCACAGGTTTTTAAGTCCAGATACAGGTATTCGATTTTGATCTCCTTTTTCGGCGGCGCTTTAACCGCAACCGGGATCACTTGTCTGTTCTTTTTATTCCCGTTCATTGTTTTCCTCCAAAGCCGGAAGCCGATTTCTGATATCGCTTTTTCAGCTTCAGGATCTCTTCTTCGATCTTTTGAATGACCGCTTTGAATTCCGCATCCGGTTTTCCGGTCGGATCGTCCAGACCCCAGTTATCGTCAAACGTGCGGCCGACAAACGGACATTCCACATTGCATCCCATCGAAATCACAAGATCCGGTTTTGGGATATCCGTGATCTTTTTGGAATACTGCGTCTGTTCCATATCGATGCCGTACAGTTCTTTCATGATCCGCACGGCGTCCTGATTGATCTGCGGTTTCGTTTCCGTTCCGGCGGAGCAGAACTCGAACACATCGCCGGCAAGATGTTTGCCGAGCGCTTCGGCGATCTGGCTGCGGCACGAATTATGAACGCAGATAAAGGCAACACGCTTTTTCTTTGGATAGAAGCGGCACGCAGTTTTGAGGCACTGGTTATTTTTCTGTGCACGGGTGCAGGTCACGCTATGGCAGTCCATCCGGATACCCAGCTTTTCTTCGGCAAATCCGACCGCTTCGATGATAGCGAGGTAGGAATCGCGCTTGCAGCAGCGCGGACCGCCGTTCTTTCCGATCGCATCCAGCGCTCTTGCTGTCATCTGATTGCAAAGACCCCAAGCCTCTTTCGCAAGCGGCGTCGCCTGCAACGCAATGGAGACAAACATACCCGTGCTGATGCCTGCGCCGCAGGCACCCCAGAATCCGCAGACACCGCCCGGCACCTGTCTGCCGCGTTTTTGCATTTCAAGCAGGGCATTTTGCAGATCGATATTGCCGCCCGCGTTTTTATAGGCGGTCAGAAGTGCGGAACCCACCATCGTGTGATGCTCCGGGCCGTGCATATGGCACGACGGCATGGACATCAGGTTTTCCATGATCTCGATAGGATCGGTGGACTTGCTTGCAAGACAAAGCGCAAGGATGCCGTCCATTCCGCCTGTATGGCACGCATCACAGACGAAATGACCGTTTATGCACCTCGTTTTGCTGCGCTGCTTTGTATGGCAGAGCGCGCACTCCATGATCTCATCCGTTTGCAGATATTCGAGCGGCGCTTTGCAGATCAAACACTCTTCGTTCATCATAAGCCGACCTCCGTATTGGTACTGCACCGATTATAGCATACGGATATACACTTGTCCATTGCTGTCTTCTTGCATATCCGCGCACTTTGTGATATGGTGTATATAAAGAAAGCGCAGAACGCGCGCCGACAAAGAAAGGATGTATCGTTATGGAAAACCGCACGACTGTAACAAAAGAAGACCTCAGAAAAGGATTCACCGAGCTGGGCATCAAGCCGGGCATGAAGATCGTCGTTCACTCTTCGCTGAGCCGTTTTGGCTATGTGGAAGGCGGCGCAGACACGGTCATCGACGTGCTGATGGAGCTTTTGACCGAGGAAGGTACGCTCGTTTTCCCGTCGTTTAATCACGAAGCGCCGTATTTTGCCGGCGATATTTTTGACGTAACGAAAACGCCGACCACGAACGGCATTATCCCGGACACATTCTGGCGCAGAGAAGGCGTTTCGCGCAGCATCAACCCGACGCACCCGTTTGCTGCCTGGGGTAAAGACCACGAGCGCTATACGAAGGATCATCAGGCGACCTCCGCAATGGGACCGGATTCGCCGCTGGGCAGACTGATGGAGGACGGCGGCTACTGCCTGCTTCTGGGCATCGGCTACCGCAGCAACACGTTCCACCATTACGTCGAAACGTGCGAGGGTGCACCGTGTCTGCGTCTGCGCGGCGAGGTATACCCGGTTCGTCTTGCCGACGGAACGGAGACGACCGCACACACCTGGTCGTGGCGCGGCGGCAGATGCGAGATCACCGATACGGCGTCGTACGCGCCGCTGATGCGCGCAATCGACCGCGAGGTAAAAATCGGTGATGCGACGGTGAACTTCTACAAGCTCTCCGAAGGCTATGAAGTGATCGCAAAATGTTTGCGCGAGGGATTAAACGGCAATCCGCCGTGCAGCAAATGCGCCGTCCGCCCGCGCGTCTGCAAATGGACGGTTGCGGAGTGAGCGATATTTCCCCGTTTTAAAATGATAACTGCTATACTGTGAAAAGAGCCGCTGCAGTGCAGCGGCTCTTTTCTTTATTCCTCGCCGTACCACATGTGGCGGGACAGATCGACATTTTCTTCGTCGCGGAAGGTGACGCCTTCTTCTTTGAGCAGGGCGATCTGACGGTTTTCGCCGCCGAAGGCAAAGGCGGAGCTCACGCGCCCGAAGCGGTTGACGACGCGGTGGCATGGGATCACACCCGGCTCGGGATTGACGTGCAGCGCATAGCCGACCACGCGGCTCAAACGCGGATTTCCAAGAAGCCACGCGATCTGCCCGTAGGTGGTCACCTTTCCTTTCGGGATCTTTCTGACGATCGCATAGACGCGCGCGAAGGTATCTCCATTTTGCATAGGCTCTGCCCTCCTTTTTCTTTTATCATAGCACAAAAGCGGCAGGAAGTATAGAAAAAAGAAAGTTCCCTTTTCCCGTTGCGGTTTTTTGGCAAATGGTGTATGATGATAGCAGAAATCCCAAGCGAAAGAAGGTGCGCTTTTGTACAAAGAATGGATCCGCGAACTCGAGAAAAACCGCGACCTGCCCGACGAAAAGCTCCTGGCACTCATCGAAACGGATGAGGCCGACGAAGCGCTTTTTGCCGCCGCCGACCGCGTCAGACGCGCGCATTACGGCGACGAGGTCTATATCCGCGGTCTGATCGAATTCACGAATTACTGCAAAAACGACTGCTACTACTGCGGCATCCGCCGCTCCAATAGAAATGCCGAGCGATATCGCCTTTCCAAAGAGGATATCCTCGCCTGCTGTGAAGAAGGCTACCTGCTCGGTTTCCGGACGTTCGTTTTACAAGGCGGCGAGGACCCGTATTTCACCGATGAAAGGATCTGCGATATCGTCTCTTCGATCCGCAGGCGCTTTCCGGACTGCGCGATCACGCTCTCGGTCGGCGAAAAGAGCAAGGAAAGCTATCAGGCATTCTTTGACGCGGGCGCAAACCGCTATCTTCTGCGGCACGAAACCGCCTGCGACGACCATTACAGCAAGCTCCATCCGGAAAACATGTTGCTTTCCACCCGCAAGGAATGCCTGTTTGCGTTAAAAGAGATCGGCTATCAGGTGGGTTCGGGCTTTATGGTGGGTTCACCGTATCAGACGAGCGAAAACCTGCTCGCGGATCTACGCTTTCTGCAAACGCTGATGCCCGATATGATCGGCATCGGCCCGTATATCACGCATCACGAAACGCCGTTTTTTGACAAGCCTTCGGGCGATTTTAAACTGACGCTCCGCATGGTTGCGATTTTGCGGCTGATGTTTCCGTACGCACTGCTGCCTTCGACAACGGCGCTCGGCACGATCCATCCGGAAGGCAGAGAGATGGGCTTAAAAGCCGGCGGCAACGTCGTGATGCCGAACCTTTCGCCGCAGAATGTCAGAAAGCTCTACGATTTATATGCAAACAAGATCTCGATGGGCGAAGAAGCCGCACAGAGCCGTGCGCTTTTGGAAAAGCGCGTGGAGAAGGCCGGATACCGTGTGGTCACCGCGGTCGGCAACGTAAAACGATAAAGGAGAACGAGTATTATGTATACAAAAGAAGACCTTTTGCGCCACCTGGAAGCGATGAAGATCGACCCGAAAGGCACGCTGCTGATCCATTCTTCGATGAAATCCATCGGACAGGTTGAAGGCGGCGCCGACACCGTAATCGATGCGTTCATCGAATATATGAAAGACGGTCTGCTCATTTTTCCGACGCACACCTGGCGCCAGATCAACGAAAACTACAACGTGTTCCACCCGGAAACGGAGGAAAGCTGTGTCGGTCTGCTCACGAACAAATTCCGTGTGCGCGAAGGCGTTGTCCGTTCCCTGCACCCGACCCACTCGGTTGCGGCGCTCGGCAAAGATGCGGCGGAATATATCGCCGGTGAAGAAAACGCACGCACACCTTGCCCGAGATTCGGCTGCTGGGGCAAGCTCTACGACCGCAAAGCGACGATCCTCTTTTTGGGCTGTGACTTAAAACACAACACCTTCCTGCACGGCGTTGAGGAATGGAGCAATATCCCGAACCGCCTTGCAAAGGATCCGCAGGACTTTTATACCGTAACAGCGGACGGCACGAAATATCACATTCCGCAAAACCGCCACCGTACGAACGACCCGCACCTGGAACCGAGCGAACAGTACGACAAGATGGAACCGATCTTCGTAAAAGAAGGTGCGGCATATTACGGCACGTTCGGCGACGCACACTGCGTTATCTGCGACGCGGCAAAGATGGCGGACATCACGAGCCGCTATTTAAAAGAAGATGACAAGCTGTTTGATACGATGGAGTGGAAGGAGCGCAAATAACATGGCAAAGTGCAGTTTCGGCAAAATCTCGCTGAAAGAAACATTCAAACCGAGATGGCCGTGGGGTACGGACCTGTATATCCGTATGTTCTATGTAAATGCAAACGACACCGAGGCGCTGATCTGCGCGGTGGACTCCTCCGATACGTTCTGGTATGAGGCGGATAACTTCTGCGCGGCGGTATCGGCACGCACAGGTATTCCGGCGGACAACATCTGGTATCATGAGCTGCAGCTGCACGCCGCACCGGCATCCTCCGCTTTAAACGGTGAAGTCATGCAGATGATCGCCGAAAAAGCGGCGGACGAAGTTCTGCGCATGAAAGAACGCGCAGAGGAATTCACCTGTGACGTTGCCGAAGCGTATGCCGGCAACAAATACACCTTAAACCGCGAACAGTATATCGCGGGACTCGGCGGTGTTACCGTCTGGGCAGGTATGCGCTTTGACGAAAACGGCAAGCCGTACTGCAACCTGCCGGAAAGAATGCTGTTAAAAGGCTATACCCCGGATCTTCCGGCATTCAACGAGAAGATTCCGTTTGACAACAACGTCGACCCGCTCGCGTATCTCTTCGTATTCCGCGGCAAGGACGGCGGCGTGATCGGCACGCTCTCGCGCTTTGCGGCACATCCGGACGTTTCCGTTCTGTTTGAACTGCACCCGGACGTTGTTTCCGAAACGCAGTATCACTACGATTATGACTGGCCGGGATATATGAGCGACAAGCTCGAGGAAGTTTTCGGCGCGCCGAGCATGTATATAAACGGTCCGTGCGCGGATCTTTCCACGAAAAAGATCTTTGACGGTTCAAAAACGTACGAAAAGTCGGCATCGGAGTCGAAGCGTATCGGCGAAGAGATCGCGGATTTCCTTGCAAACTCCTATGAGAAAAAACACGTTTCGTTCGGCAATGCAGATAACTGCAAAGCGACACGCTTCCGCTATGAGCTGCCGATGCGCGAGAATTTCCCGCACAGCATGGAAGAAGCGCTGAATGAAACGCCGAAACGCATTGAGGAAGCAAAAGCCGCTTTCGAAAAAGCGGTTGCGGAGGGTGAACCGCCGTACCGCGTCAAACAGCTGATCGACGATTACTGGCGTGCGGATAAGCCGTTCCGCTATATCGACACAGTCGGCGGATTCAAGGATGAAGATTTCAAACGCCACACAACGAAGGTCGGCGTAAACGTACTGCAGCTTGGCGATTATCTGTTTGTGGGTGTTCCGGGCGAATGCCTCGTGGATATGACCGAGTGGCTCCGCGCAACGTATACCGGCAGAAAAACGATCCCGGTTGACCAGTGCGGCGGCTATTTCGGCTATATGGCGACACCGCGCTCGCTGACGCTGGGCGGATACACCTACTGGCACAGCTGGGTCACCCGCGAGACGATCCCGCTGTTAAAGGATCTGATCGTCGAATCGATGGACGAATGGATGGAATGAGAATCTGCTGTCTCCCTCATAATAAACAGATACAGAACGAGGTTTTTACATGAGAAAGAAATTCCGTATCGGCCGCATATTCTCAATCGTAATCAGTGGAATTCTATTGCACTTATCCCTGCAGCCGCTGGGCGACGGCGGACGTTTTGAAAGATTACTTATGCTCGTGCCGTTATCGGTCGCAGCATGGTTGTTTTTCTGCGGTAAGAAAGAGGTATTCGATTACACTTTAACAGGAGAGACAAGCTGGAGTGCATACGATACCCGGGAATATGAATCGGAAGGCGGTTTTTTGAGTCACTGCACAGCCTCCGCCATGTTTTTTACGCCTTTATGCGCCATTGACACGTTCGTTTTCTTCGGCTACGACCTGAAAATGGGTCTCTATTGGATCGTGCCGGTCGTACTGCTTATTATGAGCATCTCAGCGATCATAAGCGATGCAAGGCCTCATACGAAACGGCAGCGTCATGCCGCTAAGCCCCGTACGAAGCAGCAGCGCCATACCACTAAGCCCAAACGCAAGTATGGACAATTCTGAAACGATAAAAAACAAAAAGGGATGAGCAAGTAATCGATTGCTCATCCCTTTTCTATTGAGAAAAGGAAGAGAATGTGTTAAAATAAGGATACTACCACTCGCGGAGGACAGATATGAAAAAGATTACAGCAATTTTGCTTTTGATACTTCTGCTTTTGACGCTCGGTGTGCCCGTTTCGGCGGAAAAGGACGCAGAACCCGGCGAACGGCTTGAAACCGAAATTTCCGGTACGGGCTATAAGAGCTTCGATTTTCTGACCGACGGAAAGGACGGCACGTACAAAGTGTCGAACGGAAACGCCGAGATCACAATCGAAAGTGAATCGGAAATGACCGCGCTCTACCTGATGTTCGATCTCGAATACGGCGCGTACACGGTGAAAAACAACAAGACCGGTATTATCACAGACGCCGGCGCATACGGCATTCTGCACGAGTTTGTTCAGCTGGATGCGCCGACGAATTCGGTCACTGTCTTCTTTGACAGCGGCGAGGTACATCTGAGCGAGATCTATGCGTTTGACATCGTCGACCATACCCTGCCCGATTACGTACAGGTCTGGCAGCCGCCGCACGAAGGAAAAACCGATCTCATGCTGCTTGCCACCCACGGTGACGACGATCAGCTCTTTTTCGCAGGACTTCTGCCGTATTATGCAGCGGAACGTAATCTCGCGGTACAGGTCGTATACCTCACCGATCACCGCAATCTCACCATGCAGCGCACGCACGAGATGCTCAACGGTTTGTGGAGCGTCGGTGTAAACGCTTATCCGGTGTTCGGCGATTTCGCGGATTTCCGCATCGATTCGCTCAAAGGCACGTACGACTATTACGAACGCCTCGGCACCCCGAAAGAGGAACTGCAGGACTTCGTTGTGGAGCAGATCCGCCGTTTTAAACCGCAGGTTGCGGTCGGACACGATATCGACGGCGAATACGGCCACGGTATGCACATGGTATACTCCGAGCTTCTCAGAAACGCGGTGGAACTCACAAACGACGAAAGCTATCACCCGGAATCGGCGCAGAAATACGGCGCGTACCAGATGCAGAAGGTGTATCTGCACCTTTACGAGGAAAACCCGATCGTAATGGACTACGATCAGCCGCTTGACAGCTTTGACGGCATGACGGCGTTTGAGGTCACAAAGGAATACGGCTATCCGTGCCACAAATCGCAGCAGTACACGTGGTTCACCGACTGGCTCAACGGCAGCCGCAACCAGATCACCAAAGCTTCGCAGATCAAGACGCACAGCCCGTGCAAGTTCGGTTTATACTACACCGGTGTCGGCGAGGACGTGACAAAAAACGATTTCTTTGAAAACATGGTCTCCTATGAGGAACAGGCGCGCATCGAGGCAGAACGCCTGGAGGCTGAGCGCCTTGAAGCAGAGAGGCTGGAAGCCGAGCGCAAGGAACAGCTCGAAAAAGAGCTGGCCGAAAAAGAGCGCAAGGCAGCGGAAGAAAAACAGCGCAACGAGATCATCACGATCGTATCGGTACTTGGCGGCGCATTACTGCTCTGCCTGATCGTATGGATCGTAAGACGGTTCAGAGGATAACACAGGAAAAACAGCAAAGCCCACGGAAAATTCCGTGGGCTTTCGTTATGCCTGTTTATTTTTCGATTGCGGCTTCGCGCGAGAGGATCGGATGGATCACTTCCGGCGGGAATTTCGCCTTGCGGTCGTAGGTATAAAGACCGTTCTGCTCCTGCTCAACGTCGGTGAGCTGAGTGTAGCAGTAGCCGTTGATATTCGGGTTATCGAGCAGGACGTCGGTGAGACCTTTTAAGCGTGCGAGGAACTCCTCTTCGGTCTTCGGCGCGTTGCCGTAGCTCCAGCTGCGGTCGCCGCCGACGTTCCAGCCGATGCCGCCGTATTCGCTGATGAACACCGGCGTGCCCGGGATATACTGCTGGCGGTGTGCGTGTTCGTCGTAGAGATTCGTACCGTCAAAGTCCGCATAGCGTCTTGCGTACTCTGCCGGGTCGCCGCAGTAGTCGTGCAGGTCGTAAATATCGGTTACAACGTGATAGCTGCCGGAGGTATCGATGCACGGACGGGTCGGGTCGATCGCCTTTGTGGTGCGATAGACCATTTCGAGGATCGGCGCATACTGTGCGTGACCCGCGCAGTCCCATGTTTCGTTGAACGGGCACCAGCCGATGATCGCCGGATGGTTAAAATCGCGGATGAGTTCCTCGGTCCATTCCGGCAAAACGCCGTAGATCGCCTCCGGTTTCGAATGGTCCAGACCCCAGTTCGGATACTCGCCCCATACGATATAGCCGAGCTTATCCGCATGGTAGAGGAAGCGCTCTTCAAAGACTTTTTCGTGCAGGCGTGCACCGTTGAAGCCCATAGCAAGGCTTCTCTCGATATCGGCTTTGAGCTCTGCAT
This sequence comes from Oscillospiraceae bacterium, assembly GCA_045133675.1. Taxonomy (GTDB): domain Bacteria; phylum Bacillota; class Clostridia; order Oscillospirales; family Ruminococcaceae; genus Paludihabitans. The sequence goes on from JBGUUS010000014.1 coordinate 9,719, forward strand.
CGCTCGGTGCGGTATAGACGCCGTCCGGGAAGAAGCTCTGGTCGAGAACGAGGCGCTGGAAGATCGATTTGTCGTTGAGCAGGAATTTCATGCCGTCGAGACGGATATTGCGCAGACCGAAATAGCTCTGCACTTTGTCCTCACCGAAGGTGAGCGTGAGATCGTAGAGGTTGCCTTTGCCGATCTCCCAAAGGTGTGCTTCTTTGAGCGGGAGATGGAGCGTGACGGTTCCTGCAACGTCTTTCGCGGTGACTTCACCCATCGGTTCGCCTGCAAAGGAAGCCGAAAGCGTGAGATCGCCTTTGCCGAGCAGTTTTGCTTCAACGGTGAGCGAGGTATCGTAAATATTCGGGAAGTATTTGACGGAAGCGATGCGCGTTTTCGGAACGAATTCGAGCCATACGGTCTGCCAGATGCCGGTGGTACGGGTGTACATACAGCCATAGGAGTGATAGATCTCGCTCTGTTTGCCGTGCGGGATCATCGGGTCGCGGGAATCATCCTCGGCGTGAACGGTGATGACGTTCTCGCCCGCTTTTGCCGCTTTTGTGATATCGACAGCGAAGGAGACGTAGCCGCCTTTATGCGTGCCGCAGAGAATGCCGTTTACGTAAACGCTCGCTTTATAGTCGACTGCGCCGAAGTGCAGCAGGATATCGCCCGAAAGATCCGCTTCGGTGAATTCGACCGTGCGGCGATACCATACTGAGTTCATAAAATCGGTGTAAGCCACGCCGGAAAGCTTGCTCTCCGGGCAGAACGGCACTTCGATTTTGCGGTCATAATCGGCATTTTCATAGAATTTTCTGACTTCGCCGGAATTGCCGTGATCAATGAGGAAATCCCACTGTCCGTTTAAGTTCTTCCAGTTTTCACGCACAAACTGCGGTTTCGGATGTTCGGTTCTGTACATATAGAATCCTCCTTTTATACGCGGCGCTTGACCGCAATGTGACGTCCCGGCTGAACACGTGTCTGACTCGGCGAGCACTGATCATCGATCAGCCAGCCTTCCGGCAGACGAACTTCCGCGTACAGACCTTCCGGAACGGTAAAGTCCAGTGCAATATGGGTATCGTCGAGCTTTTCCCAGCGGATCGCCGCTTTGCCGCATACCGTTTCATACGACGCTTCGGCAAAAGCAAACGTTGACGGGAATTTCGGTGCAAAAAGCAGCGTATCGGCACCTTTTCCGTTCGGGTTTACGTTGATACCGGCGAGATCCTTGTAGAAAAATCCGCTCATCGTGCCCCAAAGATGGTGGTTTAAAGACATAATCGGTTCGCCCGGCTGGGTAAAGCCTTCCCAAAGCGAGGTTGCACCCTCTTTGATCCAGCGGCCGAAGGACGGAAAATCCTCGCGTGTGATCATCGAAACGGCGAGATCGACGTGACCGAATGCGGCGAGAACATGGAAGAGCGCACGGGCACCGAGAATACCGAGATACATCTTGCCGTCTTCGCGCGCAATCGCATCGAGCAGGAGTTTAAACGCCGCGCGGCTTTCCTCCTTATTAAATACGCCGTAGTAGATCGCCATTGCCTGTGCTGTCTGTGTGCCGACCGAAACCTTGCACTCCGGGAAGGTGACGAGCTCGCGACGGATCGCCTCACGCATTTCGTCGGCAAGGCGTTTGGCATAATCGGCTTCGGCATCCATACCGATCGCACGGAGCATTTCGGCGGCTTCGCGCGCGTTGTTCATTGTATAGATGCTGTCGGTGACTTCAAGCGGTGTTGCGTATTCGCCGGCACCGCCGTACGGCTGCAGCCAGTCGCCAAGACCGCAGGCAACAAGACCGTTTTCCAACCGCATCGAGCGGATATACATCAGATAGCGCATAAAGGTGTGCGCGTTATCACGGATGATGGATTTATCGCCGCGGTAGCGGTACGTCTGATACGCGGTTTCAAACAGCGCACTGTCCCACGCAGGACCGTTGCCCCAGCTATGACCCCAGGTTCCGGTCGGAACAATGCCCGGGATACGGCCGAAATCGTTTTGCGCCTTGCCGATGTTGTGCAGCCACTCGGCATAGCTTTTCTCCGGCGAGAAGTTGAGCGTCGTCTGCTCCGCAGAGAGCGAGGCGTCACCCGTCCAGCCGTTTTTCTCGCGGTGCGGGCAGTCGTTCGGGAAATAGACGAAGTTCGCAAGCGTTGAACGGCAGGTCAGCGTCTGCAGGATATTGACCGTTTCATCCGAGCAGGAGAATCTGCCGCGGGTGATAAAATCGGAGTGTGCTCTGAGCATCGTGAGCAGTGCTTCGTTCGCCTGCTCCTCGGTGATGCCGCTTACACGGATATAGCGGTAGCCAAAATACGTGAAATGCGGGACATAGCGCTCTTCGCCTTTGCCGGAAAGCGTGTAGTTTACTTCCTGCACACGCAGCGGCTTCCAGTCAAAATGAATGTTTGTTGTGTCGAGTTTTCCGTCCTTCAGCGCTTCGCCGAGTTCCAGATGCACCTTCTGACCGGATTTGCCTTTGATGCACAGCTCGAAAAGGCCCGTATCGTTTATGCCGAAATCATAGCGCCAGACGCCTTCTTCCTCTTTTACGACCGAAACCGGCGAAATGCGCTCCACAACGCGCACCGGATCGGCTTTTACAAGGCGGGCCTCGCCGCGCGGCGGAATGACGAAAAAGGCGTTGTCCCACGCGGAATCGTCAAAGCCCGGTTTGCTCCAGTTTTCCTCTTCAATGCGCGCGTCGTAATCCTCACCGCTGCGCAGATCGTCAAAGGTGACCGGCGACGGCGCACAGCGCAGCGTTTCGTCCGCTTCGATGCATTCGCTTGTGCCGTCTTCATAGAACAGTTCAAGCGCAAAAGCGAGCATCGGCGCGGTGCGCCACGGCACTTTTTCAAAATCCCACACGGCGCCGCCCGGGTTGTTCAAAAAGCCGTTGCCGAGCATAAAGCCGATCGCGTTTTCGCCTTCGGTCAGCAGTTCGGTGAGATCATAGGTATCGTAGTATTTGATATCATCCGGATTGGAGATATACGGTGCAAGAAGACCTTTCGTCCGCTTTTCGCCGTTTACAAAAAGCTCGTAAAAGCCGAGACCGCAGACGGTGAGCTCCGCTTTTTTCAGCGGTTTTGCAAGCGTTACGCTTTTTCGAAAAAGCGGCGCGTTCACCGGTCGGGAAAAATCCGTATACTCGCGTGTTGCAGATACAAATCGGTTCGCGTATTTCATCGTTTTCTCCTTTCGCCGCCCGTTATGGCGCGGCATTCGGGTTGTTATCCTTATTATCGCATAAGAAAAACCGAATGTAAACCGCATTCCCTTATAATTTTTTAATAAAATCTCACTTTGCTACTTCCCTTTTTTCATAATTAAGGTATAATAAGTGTAACAGGTGGAAGGACGGTTGTCTTTTCTGCCGATGTGTCCGATTTATATGTAAAGGAGTGTTCAAAATGGATACGTATTATATCAAGGATAAAGCGTACGGCCTGCGCGAAAAAGCGGAAGCGGCTGCAAAACAGCTCGCCGACAAAGCGCTTTCCGCCAAAGAGCTTTTAAAGCTGCAGTATGAGATCTCCACGCTTAAAGCGAAAGTTATCAAACTGGAGGTTTCGCTCAAAAAGGATTTCGAAAATGCCGGCCGTGCGATCTATGCACAGTGTGAAGCGGCGGATGAAATCTCCGAGGATTACGCAGACCAGGTTCTTGCGCTGTTTGCCGAGATCGATGCAAAACGCGAGACGATCGCAGACCTGCGCGAAGAAATCGCGGTTTTGGAGTTTGCGATGAACCCGGTTTTTGACGACGAGGAGTTCGAGATCGAAGCCGAGGAAGACGCGGAAGAAGCCGAAGAAGAATCCGAGGAAATTCCACTGGTTGAAAAGATGGAAGACGCAGCGGAAGAGCTCAAAGAAGCGTTTGAAGAAATCGTTGCGGACAAGGAGGACTGATCCGCTGTGAAGCTTTCCTTCTTAAAAGTTCTGGCGCTGATCGCGGCGGTCGTTTTGCTGTTCGCCGGCGTGATCTCGATTTTTAACTGGTTCGGTTCGGTCACCGCGGTTGCGATGGTTCTGGGTCTTTCGATGCTGATCGCCTCCGTCTGCAGCATCCTGCTGATGCTTTTGGTAAAAGGCGATATCTTCGGTGCACCGTGGCTTCTGCGCGATGGCGTTTTGAGCCTGATCACCGCACTTTTGATGTTCAGCGCGGCGGCAATCACCTCCGAGCGTATGACCGTTATCCTCGCGATGTGGTCGGTATGCTGCGGTGTCGGCAGACTGTTCGGCGCGTTCAATCAGAAAAAGCGCAAGAGCAAATACTGGTGGGTTTTCGCTCTCGGCGCACTGTTGAGCATCCTGCTCGGCGTTGTATATTTCTATATCCCGGCGCCGATCGATTTTGTAAGCAATCTGTTTGCGGGACTTTTCCTGATTGTGCAGGGTCTTGCGATCGGATTTTTGTGGTTTGAAGATCAGACCGGTG
>JBGUUS010000015.1:0-7927 GCA_045133675.1 Oscillospiraceae bacterium
CAAACCGCCGATCGCGGCATGGTCCGGCTGTTTTTCGGCAAATTCATAGCCGATATCGTGAACATAGCCGAGCAAAAACATTTCGCGGCACTTTTCCTTTGTCCAGCCCATTTCCTCGGCGCGGCGCTGCATCTCGCGCGCAACGGCAAGGATGTGTTTCGTGCGGTTTTCCGAAATTCCGATCATGCTCTCTCCTCCTCGATAATAAAGCTTAAATATGCGCGGTCGTCATACGACAAAGCACCTTTTGCGATCATTTTCGTCTGCGGATTCTCGCGGTATGCGAGCGGATCCTTTTGCAGGATATCCTGCAGATACGCTTCCGATTCAGCAAGTGTATCAAACAGTTTCGGATAGCCGTCACTCGCCAAAACGATGCGGTCGCCCGTTTTCACCGGATAGATCTGCAAAAACTCCTTGCGGATTCCGCTTCCGTCCAACACAGGATAGCCGAATTCGCCGGCGGCGTTGGAAAAATGCAGCTGCCATTTTAAAAACGGCAGGATCGCCTCACGCCCGATATCATTTTCATACAGTGCCGCTTCCTCACCGCCCTGTTTTATATACGCTTCGATCACAAAACGGCGGAGCCCGGCGAGCATCGCGTCAACCTTTTTCGTGTGATAAACCGCTTTGCCGTTGATCATCAGACTGCAGTCACCGTAGTTCCAGATTTCGTTCCGGGCTTTGCTGTAAATCACAGCACACGCCTGTACGCGCTCGCTTGCTTCCTTTGCGTTTGCATTAACGGCATTGAGCGCAAGATCGATCTTTTGGAACGCTTCTTCGGCGGTTTCCTCACCGCGAAGCAGTGCGATTGTCTCCGCGACACATTCGGCGGCGTGCCGACCACCTCTTTTTCCGTCAAACAGCTTATCGGATTTTGAAGTGACGCCGTCGATCACCGCATAATGGTTATATGTTTGTATGATCAGATCTTCGCAGAGCGTATCATCGCCGGTTTTTCCCTGAACAAAGCTTTCGATGATCCGTGTGTTCATACCGTTTCCTCCGTTCATCTGCACGTTACTGTCACTTCGTCCGGCGAACTGATCTGCGGTGCTTTTCCTTTTTCCAGCTTGCAGGTCACTTTTCCGTGCGGTGTCAGCAATTCGACCGAAGCATATTCAAGGCCGAGCAGCGACGGCGAAAGCGAGAGCTTTTTCATTCCCGGCTCATGGATTGTAAGGCCGAGCAGTGCTTTCGGCAGAGAATACAACGGCGTTCCGCCCCAGGCATGACTATGGTCAAACGAATACGTCGGTTCCGGCTTGTAAAAACCTTCCGCGAGACCTTTGCTGCACTCCATGACCGGCGCTTTCCATCTTTCGATAACAGACAGGGTGTATTCGCGCAGATCAAGCCGCGCAATCGCTTCGAGCAAATAGTGCAAAAAATACGGCTGGCAGTCTCCTTCGATCTCGTCTGCCATAATGCGGCGGATGAGATCTTTTGCAAGTGCATCGTCGCAGACACCGACATATGCAGCGAGGACATTTGCGTGTTTTAAATAATACCGTTTTTCGACGTTCTGCGGCATCCATTCGCCGAGTGCCGCTTCATCGGTCGGGGTGTTAAGGCCCATATGGTACATCCGCTTTTCCTCGTCAAACAGCAGAGTGTTGACCGCTTTTTTGAGTGCATCACGGCGGATTTCACACGCACCCGCTTTCGGTTCATCGCCGAGTTCGCGGTAGATCTTTGCCGCGGTATCGAGCGCGCCGAAATAAAAGAGGTTTAAGCAAGTTTGTCCAAGCGCTTTCGGCGGATGGTGCAAAGAGATGCCGTCGAGATAGATCCAGTCGACAAACATATAGTCCGGCGGTGTTTCGATGAGACCGTTTTCACCAAGATACGATAAAAAGCGGTCAAGCAGGAGCGAGAGCGCTTTCTCACAGCGGGACAAAAGCGCTTTATCGCCCGTAAAGAGATAGACGTCGTACAGCATCCGTACCCAGATGAGGCTGTATGTTGTATGGAACATCCGACCGTTTTCGCGTTCCAGCATCACTGCAGTGCGCACGAGATCGAATGCCGCAAGGCGCATATCGCCGAAGGAAAACGGTGTCATCATAGCTTCGATATTGTAGTCACCCGTACACGCCATCGGTTCCAAATGCTTCGTACTGTCGAGATGGTGCGTCTGCCGGCAGATTTTAAGCGTGTGCCGGCAGGTTTCCAAAACGAGATTGAGTGCGGTATCACTCGTTACGGTGCTTGCCTCTTCGGTTACCGGATAGTGCGATGCGATAAAAGAAACGGAGAGTCCGGAATCGGAATCACTGTGGTTTTTGGCGCATACTTCGATGTTTCCGGCGCTCTGCATACAAAAACTGCGGTAAATACCGTCGCCGGAGAAGAAAAGTGTTTCCTTGCGCGGCGGCTCATCGAGTTCACGGAAAAGCACTTCCACGGCGATTTCGCCCTGTGTCCGCGCTTTTACCTGCAAAAATCCGCCCCATATTTTTTCAAACGGGATCTGTACAACCGTTTCCTCGTGCGGCAAAAACGTGATCTCGCCGCGCGCATCCGTGACCGCGTATTCCTCGCGCACCGGGATCGGCGCCGTTTCGGTATTCCAGATATTTTCCGTCACTTCGGCATTTACCCAAGCTTCGGGTTTTATGCGGCTGTCGAAGAAAAGCGGCTCGGTATAGCCGCCGTTTTTGCGGACAAGCCAGCTTTCGTCGGTTACGATCTCTTCCTGCGTTCCGTCCGCAAAGGTGAGGATCGCCGAGAGCATAAAGCCGCCGCGGCCGCGCGAATACTCAAAAATCTGCACCGGCATCATGCGCACACGCGCAAAAAAGCGAAGCGTATCACTGCCCGGTGCAATCTCAGTTTCAAAGGCGTAAAAATTTTCGCGCGCTTCTTCGTTATGGATAAAGTCACCGCCGACACTTGCCGGGCCGGTGGCAACGAAGGTATCATTGCAATAGAGCTGGAAGTTTGTATCACCGCTGAAACGCAAATCGGCCGAAAGGACCGTTTTTTCAAAGCGGTATTCTTTAAAAAACTCGGCAACGACGTAATTTCCGTTCGCTTTTTCGAGCAATCCGCTGTAAACGGTTGTCTGATGATTCGGGTACTGCGCTTTTGGAAGCCAGATCCATTGTTCGGTATGCTTCATCTCTTCACTCTCCGTTACAGCTGTATCATCGTTTCCTTGCACCAATCAAACAGCAGGGAAAATGCCTCGCCAAAATCAAAAGCGGCGCCGCCCGCCAGTACAATCGCAGTCTCAAGTACCGCTTTATCTTTTCCGGAAAGCAAAGCAAGGAGTTCTTTTTTGGTAACGGCGAACACGCCGGTGTTCAGCCAGTGCAGGTTTTGCAGGATGAAGAAAACACCGCGGTACGTTCCGGGCAGTTTGGCAACGCTTTTCTCCATCGGTGCGTGAATAAAGCGATGGCAAAGCTCGTGATAGAGATTTCCGAGGCTCATTTTCACGAAATTGCGCACGTCTTCTTTGGTATATTCCGGGACAAAATCGGTGAGCTTTCCGTAATAGTCCTTCGTTGTATGAAGAAGATGACAGATTTCAAGCGGATTCCAGCTTTTGAGTTCAGTGGCACCGCTGATAAAGCCGCAGGATTGATCGGCATTTTCGAGCGAAGAAATCACGCTTTTATAAACAGTCAGGTCAGCGATTTTGAGTTCATCAAGTACCACCATGATATCGATGTCGCTTTCCTCCGTCGCCTCGCCGCGCAGATAACTGCCCTGCAAACCGACATAGAGCAGGCGTTCGCGGTACGTCTCTTTCAGTAATTCGATCAAATCCGGGATATACGTATCAATCTGAAACATATGCTTCTTCCTTTCGTATCCTTCTTTTTTCATTATACCACAAAACAGCGGCGGCGCGTTCTCTTTTTTCGAAAACGCGCCGCAACTTTATTTCTGCATTTGTTCTTTTACAGTGCCATTCTGCCCCAGCTGTCCGGTTCGGTTCGAAAATCCGGAAGGCCGAGCTTTTCGCGGACGAGGTCCACGTAGTAAATATAATTTTCAAGCGGTGTTCCGTTCGGGATCCGATGGTCAAGGCCGAAAACGACACCGCCATCCATCATACATGGCTGCATCCGGTATTCAACCTCCGCTTTGATCTCTTCTTTCGACCGGCGCAGTACGTGTTTATCAATACCGCCCTGAAACGTGACCGCATGACCGTACTTTTTGCGCAGCGCAACGATATCCATATCCGCACCCGGTTCGCACGGATTGAAGAGATTGATGCCGCTGTCGATGAATTCGTCGAGATCGGCGTTGATATTACCGTCACTGTCCTGGCTGAACAGCTTTGTTCCGGCAGCATTTACGATATCCCACGAAGCCCGGTAATACGGCTTCATAAACTCGCGCACGATATTCGGACCGACGAGAGGTCCGGTTTTTCCGGCGAGATCTTCATGCACACAGAGAATATCGGGCGTCATTTCGGCACAGATTTCCTCCAAAAGGCGCTGATTCGTCGCAGAGATGGTATTTAGGATATCGAAAACGAGTTCCGGGTCTTCATAATACGCGATACAGGTGTTTTCAACGCCCATCAGTTCGCGCAGAATATCGAACGCGCCGCAGATGCCGCAGGTAATGACCGTTCCTTCGCTCTGCTTCTTTTTGGCGAACGCGATATCGTCTTTTGTCAGGCGGTGCGGTTCGTACAAAAACATATGCTTGATCCTGATCCAGTCGTCCATCGTCTCAACCGGAAACGTATCGGGCAGCGGGATCGTTGCCGTGCGTTTATCCAGCCGGACATGACGGCCCAAATGATCGGTTCCCTCAAAATAGCACGCATCCTCCCGCAGGGTGATCGGCTCTTTCAGATGGATCGCTCCAAAATTGCCAAGGCTGTGGAACGGGACATAATCGAAAGAAAAACCTTTCATCGCGATCATCTCTTCTGTTGCACCCTGAGCACGCCATTCCTCCTCCAAACCGACCAGCGGACCGAAAAGTTCCGAAAACATCAGTCTTTCGGGATGGTTATACGTCATCAAATCGAGATACTGTTCTCTCGTCCATTTCACTTCCGTTCGCCCTTCCGTCGGTTTATTTGCGGACCATCCAGACACGCATCTGGTTTATGCCGCGGTTGCCCCAGAGATAATACGGGATTGCCGCTGCTTTGCACGGTGTGATCTGCGGTTCTTCTTCGGTATAAAGCCCGTCTACCTCAGCAACGCGGTATGCATCAAAGGTAAGTTTGACGGTATCTTTCAGCAAACCGTCGGAGAACGCCTCCGCCGTTACCTCTGCTTTCGGATCGATACGCAGAGAGAGGATGTCGCCGCCGTTATCCACACCTTCAAAGCAATAGACGAGCGGACCGCGCATCACACAGGTAAAACCGGTGAGTGCCGGAATTTTCGCAGACGGGTACATAAAGCGCACCTGCTCGTTGAGTTCAAGCGTGATGATATCGCCGTCAGCCGCATCCAGATACGCGTAACCGCGCAGGATCTCCGGCTCGATTGCCACGCCGTTTACGGAAACGACCGCCTTTTTGCAGCGCGCCGGGATACGGATCGCGAGTTTACCGCCTTTTTTGATCGCATACGTTACGGTGAAATCATACGGATATTCCGTTTTGCAGGTGAGTGCAACGCCGTTTGCAAAGGTGACTTCGCCCTGTGCATAGAGGTGGCAGTATGCGGTGGTATCACTTTCGCCGTAAGCATATTTGCCGAAGGAGGTCAAAAGACGCGCGAGGTTCGGCGGACAGCACGCACAGCCGTACCATTTCGGGCGCTGCGGAATAACGTGACGGCGCGTTGCGACAACGCCGGACATTCCCGGGATCACCTCAAGCGGATTGACGTAGAAGAAATGGCGGCCGTCGGCCTGCATTCCGGCAAGAACGGTGTTGTAGAATGCGAGTTCCATAACGTCGGCATATTCGCGGTCGACTTCCTTTTCGAGCATACGCGAAGCGAACATCATCAGCGCGATCGAAGCACAGGTCTCGGCATAGACCGTATCATTCGGCAGATCGTAATCAACGGAAAAGGCTTCGCCGTGCGCGGTCGAGCCGATCGCACCTGTGATATACATCTGCTTTTTCGTGATATTATCCCAGAGTGCCCTGCACGCCTCGTCCAGTTCGACATCATCGGTCTCGGAAGCCATATCCGCCATACCGGTATAGAGATATGCGGCACGGACAGCATGACCGGTTGCTTTTCTGAGTTCGCGTGCCGGCTTGTCGTTTTGCTGATATTCGTGATTCGTCGGATCACTGCCCCAAATGATCCAGTCGCGTTTGGCGCGTTCTTCCTCATAAAAATACGGATTCACGCCGCGCACATCGATAAAATGCTTCGCGAGTGCAAAGAAACGCTCGTTTTTTGTCAGGCGCGCGAGCTTCAACAGCGCAAGTTCGACCTCCGGGTGACCCGGATAACCGCCGTGCTCTTGCGTGACAAACACGTCATAGATGTGCTCTGCGTTCTTCGCCATGACATCGAGAAGCGTGCGTTTTCCGGTTGCTTCGTAGTACGCACACGCCGCTTCCATCATATGGCCCGCACAGTAGAGCTCGTGACCTTCCAGGAGGTTGGTCCAGCGCTTTTCGCGATCTTTCACGGTGTAATATGTATTAAGATATCCATCCTTATCCTGTGCATCGGCAATGTAGCCGATCAGTTCGTCCGCCTGTGCTTCGAGTTCGGCATCCGGATAAAGGCTCAGCGAATACGCGACGGCTTCGAGCCATTTTGCCGCGTCGCTGTCCTGAAAGACCATGCCGTAAAAGCCGTCTTCAACATCTTCACCTTTGAGCGCGTGCGCCGCATTGATGAAGTTTTTGACGACGTGGCTTTTCTCGGTATCCGGTGCGGCATCGTTTAAGACCGCATACTGATACGGCAAAACAACATCGCGGACGAGTTTTTGATACGCGGCGACGAATCCGCCGTCCGGCTTATAAGAATTGATCGGAATCTGATTCTGAATTTTCATCGGAGATCTCCTTCCGGAAGTTGCTTTTTGACAAACAGTGAAACCGGTTCGTGCCTGATCACGTCGATCAAACCGTTCGTTGTCATTTTAAGTGAAGGAATAACGGGCAGGCTGATAAATGCCATATTCATAAACGGCTCAATATCACCGGGCGTTCCGATCCGGTGCACTGCGGCGCGCACTGCCTCATTTTGTGCGGCAGCTTCGGCGGCAGTCAGCTCGCTCATGAGTCCGCCGACCGGCAGCGGCATCTCTGCAAGAACTTTTCCGTCCGATACAACGACATTTCCGCCGCCGAGTTCGCGGATACGGTTTGCGGCAGCTGCCATATCCGCATCGTTCGTACCGATAACGATCAGGTTGTGCGAATCGTGCGAAACGGACGAGGCGATCGCGCCGTTTTTCAATCCGACACCCGCGATATAACCGAGACCTTTATGTCCGGTGTTGTTATGCCGTTCCAAAACGGCGAGTTTTACAATGTCACGGTCAATGTCCACACCGTTATTTTTCGAAAAATCGAGCGTGGTAACCCATTCGTCCGTGAGAAGTTCGTTCGGAATCAAGCGGATCACGCGGCAGGAACCGCCCTGCGGCTCGATAAAGAAATCCTCGGCGGTGAGTTCTTTGATATGGAAGGAACCGCGGACGGTATCAGTGATTGCCTGCGGTACGGTAAAGCTGCCTGCGTCGGTGAGCTCGCCGTTTTTCACGATACAGCGGCCGTTTTTATACACATCCCGGACTTTGACCGATTTGAGATCGTCGAGCACGAGCAGATCGGCGCGATAACCCGGTGCAACGGCACCGACATCGCGCAGACCGAAATAAGAAGCCGCCTGCAAAGATGCCATACGGATCGCAGTAACCGGCGACTTTCCGGATGCCGCCGCAAGACGGATAATATGATCAATATGACCTTCGTTTAAAAGATCGGCCGGGTGGCGGTCATCCGTTACCA
>JBGUUS010000016.1:0-5647 GCA_045133675.1 Oscillospiraceae bacterium
CCCAGATGCTTCTCCGTTTTACAGCCGAAGCAGGACACGCATCCGGTGTATTTTTCGAGTTTATACAGGTCGATATATTCCACTTCCGCACCGGCGGAAACGGCACCTGCGGCGGCTTCCCGCACAAGAATATCGGTGTTCCAGCCCGAACGCGGACTGCCATTGATTGCGATGATTTTTTTCATATTCGTATTCTCCTTTATTCAGCACCAAACATCCGCCGAATATATGCGACACGCTTTTGACGCATTGCTTTTGATATCGGTGCATCAAAAACGGTATCGAAACCGTGCATCGCACCTTTTGTCTCCCAAAACTCCACTTCAATACCGCTTTTTTGCAGGATTTGGGCATACAGCACCCCGTCATCGTACAGGCAATCGAACTCCGCCACTTCAATATACGCCGGAGGAAGCGCCGCATGGCTGTCCGCCTCCGCAGGGCTTCGGTATGCCAAAGGAACGGTTTCGGGATTTGGATTGATAATGGGCGCCACCTTCTCAGAGAGCGTGGAATTCCACATTGGTGTGTCGGTGAACTTGCGGCAGGATTCGCTTTCGTTGCGCCCATCCAGCCAGGGATAGACCAACAGCTGAAACAGCGGTTTCACCGCCGCGCCGCGGTCTCTGGCCATCAGGCAGGAGGTCACACTCAGCGTACCGCCCGCGCTGTCTCCGCTTACGGCAATGCGCTTGGGGTCAACACCCAGCTTTTCGGCGTGACCGTGTACCCAGCACAGTGCCGCATAGCAATCCTCTTGCGGGAAAGGAAACGGATAGCGCGGTGCCAGACGGTAACGGACATAGACCACCTTGCAGCGGCCTTCTTTTGCGTAAGTCATAGCCAGCCGGTAATGGCTGTCGTAACCCTCAAACACGAATCCGCCGCCGTGGAAATTGATCAGACACGGTGCCGGTGTCGGCAGATCCTTCGGCGTGATGATGTACGCCTCGATTTCGCCGCCGCGGTATCCGGGAATCATACATGTCTGCACATCCAGTTCGGGATCTTTCCAAAGCAGTTTGGGTGTCTTCATGAATTTTTGCGCCAGCGATACAAACCGTTTGCTCATAGGCGGCGCAAACCGGTTAAACGGAAAAAACTCTTTGCTGATCGGGTATTTTGCCATATTCAAAACGCTTCCTTCTCCGCTTTCACCAACAGCATCATCGGGCGGCGCATTTCATCCGGCAGTTCGGCGCGCCACTCCTCCGGCGGCATGGCTTCCTCAACCGCCAAAATACGAAATCCGGCTTTCAGCAATCCGCCGAGGATCTGCGTCAGTGTGTGATGATATTTGATAATGGGATGCCCTAAAAAATCGGTCATGCGTTCTCCGGGAAAATAGTACCGGTCCACCGGCCACGTTCCGTCTTCGGAAAACTGCTGATTCACGCCGGCGGTGAACGTAGGGTGTTCAATATTCATCAAAAACACACCGCCCGGACGAAGTGTGCGGTGAACGTTGCGATAGACCGTATCCAGATCTTCCACGTAATGCAGGACCAGATTTGACACCACGAGGTCATACGATTCCGCCGGATATTCATATTCCTGCAGACCGCAGACGCGGTAAACGACAGTATCCGCGGCGTTGCGTTTCTGCGCTTCTTTGATCATCAGCGTGCTTTGATCGATTCCCAGCACACTCCTTGCGCCGTAATCGGCGGCATACTTGCAGTGCCAGCCGTATCCGCAGCCCAGATCCAAAACATCTTTCCCGGAAACGTCGGGAAAAAGCGGCTGCAGCTGATGCCATTCACCGGCGGCGGGTAAGCCCTGCCGGCTGCGCGGCATCTGTGCATAGGCGGCAAAAAAGCCGGGATTATCGTAATGGTTCATACTCTGCCTCCGTTTTTCAATCTCGCTTTGTTTTTCCTTTTGCACCGCCGTTTCCGCCGCGCTGACAGCCGTATTGATGGCCGTGTCCGCAATGCCACCGGCCGTAGCGGTAGCCGTAGTGCGGCGGACAGTGTTCGCAGTCACCGTCGCATCGGTGCGGATCGCGTTTTTTTGCCGACACCGACGCCGCGGCACCGGCAGCTGCAAAAAATGTACCGATAACGCCCGGGCCTTTACGGTACTGCCGGGCATTTTCTACCCGGTCGATATCCTCGCACAAGGCAGAAACGCTCTGCTCAATTGCCGCAATCGCCTCGTCCGTGATCAAACCGTCCAGAAAGCTTTTTGCATCGAAAAAGCCCATCTCTTCTTTTTCCTGTGCAGAAAAGCATACACCGGATGCGATCGCTTTTTGATACAGCGCTTCTTCGCACGCAGTGTCCGGCATACCGCAAATTGCTTCACACACCTCGTCCGATGTGCCAAAATCCTTGAGCTTGCCGATCCTGCGGAGCGTATCGGTTTCATTCCATGCAAAATAAGACGAATAGAAATCGTCCCACGTAAGATTATCTTCGTCCAAAAAGGGATTATCCGCATCAAATCCTGCATACGTTGCCAGTTCCCGATACAATTCTTCCGGCAGTTCACCGTCGAGATTTTCGAAATCCTCATGTGTAAATTGCACCTTTTGTGCAATCGCCTTGCGAAGAAGCTGTACTTTCAGCTTTTCGCTGGGCAGATCGATCAAAACCTCCACAATTTCCTCGCCCGTTCCCATATCCTCAAGCGAAGAAATCCGGGTACACAGTGTGGACTCCACCCATTCCGTATAACCGTCGTAAAAATCATACCAATCCATGCGGATCATCACCTCCCGAAAACCCGTTTGCACTATCCTCTCATTCTCATATCCTCATTCTATCACCAATCAGCAATACTTGCAATCACCCGCTCTTTTTACGCACACCTGACAAACGGGATGACCGCACTTTCTCTGCCCTGGCGTTGAATTTTTCCAAAAACTGTGCTATGATAAAACAGATTCCGGTCTGCGAAAATGACTTACACCAAACATCCGACAGGAGCGAGAAAATTGGCCAATATAAAGAAAAGTATCACCAAAGATTTCACACAGGGCAGTGTGCCGAAAATGCTGCTCTGGTTTACGTTGCCGTTCATGGCGTCAAACGCACTGCAGGTGCTGTACAGCACCATCGATATGATCATCGTCGGCGCATTTGTCGGCACTGCGGGTCTTTCCGCCGTATCGCAGAGCAGCCAGATCTTAAACTTTGCGACGATGGTCACGCTGGGCTTTGCAAACGCCGGACAGGTGCTGATCTCGCAGGCGCTGGGCGCGGGAAAGCGCAAGGAGATGAGCCGCGTGATCGGTACGCTGTTTTCGCTGATTTTGCTGCTCGGCGTTGTGCTGACAGTGATCGTTTTGATCGGAAAAGACTGGATCCTGGACGTTATGAATATCCCGGTTGAATCCTGTGCATTCTCTTCGGATTACCTGCTCATCTGCGGTGCCGGTCTTGTGTTCACCGCCGGATATAACATGGTTTCCGCCATTCTCAGAGGTATGGGCGACTCCAAACGTCCGCTTCTGTTCATCGGTATCGCTTCCGGTGTCAACCTGGTATTGGACCTGCTCTTCACCGGTCTTTTCCGTTGGGAGGTTGCGGGTGCCGCATGGGCAACCATCATCGGACAGGCAGTTTCCTTCCTGTTCTCGCTGTACTACCTCTACCGCCGCCGCGATGACTTCGGCTTTGATTTTGGCAAAGAGAGCTTCAAGGTGGATATGCACTACACAAAGATGATCGCCTCGCTGGGTACGCCGATGGCGATCCAGTCCGGCTGTATCAATATCTCCATGCTGTTTGTAAACGCGATGATCAACGATGTAGGCGTTGTTGCATCCGCCACTTTCGGTGTCGGTATGCGCATCGACGATATCATCAACAAGATCTCACAGGGCATTCAGTACGCCGCAATGCCGATCATCAGCCAGAATATCGCGGCGAAAAAGCCGAAACGCGCTGTACAGGCGGTGCATTGGTCGTGGATCTTCTCCGGTATTCTGACCGTTGTATCGATCGCGGGCTATATCGTATTCGGCAAGCAGATGTTCATGCTGTTCTCGAACGACCCGCTCGTTCACGAGATGTCCGGCACGTTTATCATGGCGATCCTTTGGCTGTTCCCGGCTCTTGCCGTTATGCGCGGAACCGGTGCATTTATCCAGGGCATCGGCAACACGAAGCTCAGCATGGTGCTTGCCCTTTTGGACGGCGTTTTGCTGCGCATCGGATTAAGCTGGCTGTTTGGCATCGTCTTCAACTGGGGTTTCTTCGGATTCGTCCTCGGCTACGGTCTTGCAGCATACGGCAACGCAGTTCCGGGTATGATCTACTTCCTCTCCGGCAAATGGAAAAAGCGCAGAATCCTCGCCGAGGATATCTGAGCATAAACAGGACAGAAAAAGTGACGGCACAGCGCCAAAAACGCTGTGCCGTTTTTCGTTATTCTTTTGTATCGGTGTCCGTTGTCTCGATCAGCAGGATCTTCTTTTCAAAGCGGCCGCGTTTTTTCGCTTTCGCTTCTCTGACCCGATTTAGCTCCTCTACGCTGTATCCGCGCGCGGCGGCAGCGGCATAGGCCACTTCAATCAGATCGGCGAGTTCGTCGATGTTCTGATCCCGGTGATATTCCGCGAGTTCTTCATCGAGCTTTGCATCCACGGCGCGCAGATACTCTTCATCCGACAAAATCCGCGTTTTGCAGCGCTGACCGTTTTGCTCTATAATCTCCGGGATTTTGTCCCGGACCAGTTTTTCGTATTTCATCTTACCAGAAAATCCTCCAGTTTCACGTCCGGATGATGGTATTTTCTGCGGCGGGCAATACCCTCCTGCTTGCTCATCCAGATCGATTCCGTCGGGCACCAGTGGAAGCAGGCAAGACAGGTCGTACATTCGTCACCGATCACTGCTTTGCTGCCTTCTATCCGGATATTACCCATCGGGCAGACACGCACACAGGTTCCGCAGCCGGTGCAGGTCTCGTCCGCGGTAATTCCGCGGAAATTATTCGGGACAACGACCGGCGTTGCCGGGATGATCTGATCGGTCGAATAATCGCAGATTTCGCGGTTTATAACCGGTCCGAGCGCTTTTTGGATGTTCTCGTCCTGTGCGGCGAGCATTGTGGCTTCTTCCTCCGGTGTGTTCATCAGGCTGTTGCCCGGCATCTGTACATTCACCGCAAGCGAAAGCGATTTTCTGCGTACGCGAAGCGTCTGATTCAGGCGAAGCGGCGCGTTGCCGACGTGTCCGCGCGCCGTTGTTACGGCAAAAATATACGGGCTGTCGGCGGTATAGTGCAGATTCCGCGCGAGTTCGCGCACCGGCCACGGCGGATCACCGTGATACACCGGAAAGACGAATCCGACCGCATCGGCATCCGTTTCCACCCGCTCGTTCCGGAACACGTCCGCAACCGAAATGATCTCGCAGTTTTCAAGCTGTGCGGCAATGCGGCGGGCTGTCGTCAATGTGTTTCCCGTTGCCGAAAATACAAAAAGCGTCGTTTTCATAGCGATTTCCTCTCTTGGCTTTCTTACTTAAACTATACCACAAAGCGCGTGTCCTTTCAAGGAACACAAAAGGCGAAGACCGAAGTCTTCGCCTTTGATTTTGTTATTCTTCGTCGGGATTTTCGTTGCCGACCGGTTCGGTTTTCCGCCTTTTAAACGGAAGATTTCTGACGATGCGGTATACGAGCACGATATAGCCGA
>JBGUUS010000017.1:0-15580 GCA_045133675.1 Oscillospiraceae bacterium
CTCATCACCCCGATCGCTATCGAAGAGGGTCTGCGTTTCGCTATCCGTGAAGGTGGCCGTACTGTTGGTTCTGGCGTCGTTTCCAAACTGTTCTAATTGAAACGTTTGGGACTAGCTGAAATTTAACTGAAAAAGGAGAGCCGAAAGGCTCTCCTTTTTTGATTTGACTCTAAAAAAGCCGCTTTCCGGAAGGAAAGCGGCTTTTCTGTATCAGTTCAGTGTATTGACGATGTAAGCGCCGAGAACCTTGGTGAATTCCAGGAATTTCTCGCAGGAGATGTGCTCATCCGGCTGGTGCGATCCGCCGTACTGGTCGAAATTGCGGCCAATACCATAAGCAAACGTCGTTTTGCAGCCGTATTTTAAAATCACGGAGAGATCGGAGAGGCAGGAACCGCAGACCGGGATCTCTTCGCCGGTTACTTCGCGAACCGCTTCGACCATATCGAGGATCGGTTCGTTGTTCGGCTCCGTATATTCGTAGTGGAAGAAGCGCGTTTCCGGCGTAAAGCCGTCGCTGATGATACCCAGCGGTTCCAGCTCTTTCTTGAGGTGCGCTTCCATTACACCGAATTCCGCTTCGATTTCCGCTTTCGTCTTATCGGTGTAGTAGACAAAGAGCACTTTTCCGTTTCCAAGGTCGGCGCCCTGATTGCCGATGTGCACATCGAGATAACGCAGGGAAGTTCCCGGGATCTCGGTTCCTTTGTAGAAACGGTTTTCTTCCAGCTCAGCTTCGCGGCGTTTGCCGAATTCGGTCATCGTTTCAAAGAAGAACGGCAGAGCCAGCGTCGTGCGGTAAGCGCTGTCTACGACATCGGAAGTGTGCCAGCTGTAGGTGACTTCGCCGCCGCCGGAAGCGCAATGCCAGATCACATCCTCGAGACAGTCGAGGTTGACAACGCGCTCGCAGGGATAGCGCAGAGCGGAGGCAAGTGCGCCGTGCGAACCGCCTTTTTCTTCGTCGCAGTATGCGGTGAACAGGAAGTTGGATTTCGGTGCAAAGCCTTCTTCTTTCAGCAATTTCATCAGGAACATGACGGCCGCAACGGCGTATTTGTCGTCGGTCGCGCCGCGGCCCCAGATTTTTCCGTCACGAATCTCACCGCCAAGCGGATCGCAGGTCCAGTTTGCAAGATCACCGATGATAACGGTATCGGTGTGACCCATCATCATGAGGGTATCCTTGTCTTCGGCACCTTTCCAGCGTGCGGTAACGTTCGGGCGGTCTTCGAGATGTTTTCCCGGCAGATAATCCGGGTGTTCGCCGAATCCGTCGAGATCCATCGGAGAATAGACGTCGGTTTCGAATCCGAGTTTGCGGCAGTAATCCGCTACGTATGCAGCACACTCTTTTTCGTTGCCGCCGTGTCCGTCGTTTTCGGAATTAAAGCGGATCAGTTCGCTGAGCAGGGAATAGAGCTCGTCCTTCCGTTCGTCGATACGGCTGAACAGGGTTTGTTTATCCATAAAGAAGCCTCCTCACAGTGTGATTTGATTATATCCATCATATCACCAAGCGGGAAGAAAGGCAATAAAAAAACGCCGTCCGAAGACGGCGTTTTTTACGGATATTTGCGTGTAAATTACAGCTGATTTTCCTCGAGCCACCGGACCAGTCCGGATTTATGCAAAGCCCGCCGGATTGGCGGACTTTGATCCTTACGCAGGAATCGTGTAAATTACAGCTGATTTTCCTCGAGCCACTTAGCGATGTTCTCGGTGATGTATTTCAGGCAGCCGTCATCCAGCGGAGAGATAAGGCCTGCGCCTTTGACCAGATCGATGAAGGTCTTGGTGCCGCCTTTGCGGACGAATGCGAGGTATTTCTCCCAAGCTGCTTTGCTGTCCTGGAGATATTCTGCAAAGAACTGCAGCGCAACGGTCTGTGCCAGGCAGTAGTCGATATAGTAGAACGGACGCTGATAGATGTGGGTCTGGCGCTGCCAGCCTGCACCGCGGCCGTAGAACGGCAGGTTATCGAAATCGATGTACGGACGGTACTGTTTCTCGAGGTCTGCCCAAGCCTGATTGCGCTCTGCCGGAGTCATATCCGGGTTCGAATATACGATCTCCTGGAAGTGGTCAACCATCGTGCCGTACGGGATGAAGAAGAGTGCGTCCTCGGTGTGGGAGAGCGCGTATTTCTTCGTCTGATCTTTGAAGAACAGGTGATGATACGGAGAGGTGAGGAATTCCATGGACATGGAGTGCGTCTCGCAAGCCTCAAGCGACGGAGAGCGCAGGTCGGTGAGTTCGATTTCTTTGGAAGCGGTGTAGAATGCGAAAGCGTGGCCGGCTTCGTGGGTCAGAACGTCTACGTCAGCAGCGGTTCCGTTGAAGTTCGAGAAGATGAACGGGCAGCCGTACAGCGGGAAATCGGTGCAGTATCCGCCCGGTGCTTTGCCTTCTTTGGAGAGAACGTCGAACAGGTCGTTGTCGTACATAACCTTGATGAACTCAGCGGTTTCCGGAGACATCTCGGTGTACATGGTTTTTGCAGCTTCAAGCAGCTCTTCTGCAGTGCCCTGCGGCATTGCGTTGCCGTCTTTGAAGGTGAATACATCGTCGTAGAATTTGAAGTCATCAGCCTGGCCGATACGCTCTGCCTGCTGTGCTTTTACTTTCTGAACCAGCGGAACGAGGTCTTCGAGAACCTGGCGGCGGAAGTTTGCTACGCCTTCCGGACCATAGCAGTTGCGGTGCATACGGATGTAGCCCAGCGGAACGTAGTTTTCAAAGCCGAGGGTCTTCGCCTGCTCGGTGCGGTTTTTGACGAGTTTGTCGTACAGATCGTCGAGTTCTTCCTGATGCTCGTCGAAGAATTTGCCTTCTGCTTCAAAAGCAGCCTTACGCATTGCGCGGTCCGGATGCTGTTTGTATGCAGCAAGCTGCGGAATGGTGCGTTTCTGGCCGTCGAATTCAACCTGTGCGCTTGCGTAGAGCTTCTGGTATGCAGCGGTCAGTTTGGACTCTTCCTGCATCAGCGGGATCAGCTCCGGCGTAAAGCCTTTGAGTGCGAGCTCGGTGTTCGTGAACCAGATCGGGGAGAGCTTTTCCTCAAGTTCTTTGCGGAACGGCGACTCAACGAGTTTTTTGCTGAAAGCGAGCAGTTTTGCGCTCAGCAGCGGCTCTACTTCGTCGAAGAATTCGCGTTCTTTTTCATAGAACTCATCGCGGGTGTCGATGGTGTTGCGGACGTAAACGATCGAACCAAGCGTAAAGACCTCGGTGGTCAGCTTGTCGAGCTCGAGAAACGCAGCAAACTGCTCATCGGCGGATTTTGCTTCATCCAGTTTTGCGCACAGTGCGTCAAGCTGCGCCTCAATCGCAGCGGCGTCCGGACGGCTGTACGGCATTTCCGAAAATTTCATAATGATGTTGCCTCTCTTTCCTTAAGAAGAAAATGATATACAGGCGAATGCCTTTTTCATTGCATACATCATACACCATTTGCAGGAACAAGTCAAATCGATTGCAAAAATTCAATAAAAAAAGTAGCCCGCAGCACTTTAAAAGAGCAAAATAAGGGTTTGGGAATTAGTTAATTGAATGAACTTTCGCTTGAACTTGCATTTTTCGCTCCGAAATAATGATTTTTTTCGATTTTCTTTTATTTAGTGATTGATTTTTTCTTTGAAGTGTGATATAATCGCGACAAATACCTTTAGGAGGGATTTTAAAATGAAAAAAGTACTGGCACTCATGCTCGCACTTGCAATGGTATTTGCATTTGCTGCATGCGACAACGCACAGGCACCGGCTGACGGCGGCAATGAAGGCGGCAACGCTAACGCAACCGTAGGCGGTTCCATCGTTGTTGGCTCTACCACTGACCTGGACGCAAATATGCTCAGCGGCTGGACCAATGGTTCTCAGAACGCAGCTATCCGTACTCTCATCTTCGGTTACGGCACCGTAGCTTACACGAAAGATGGTCAGTTCATCGCTGACCCGTCCGTTACGGAGTCCATCGAAGGCGTTATGAACGATGATGGCACCAAAACGTTCACTGTAAAACTGCAGAAAGACCTCGTTTACAACGACGGCACTGCAATCACCGCGAAAGACTATGTCTTCTCGATCCTGTTCGGCTCTTCTCCGGAGTTTGGTGCTCTGGAAGCTGACAACACCTCTGGTTACTCCTTCGTAGGCTTTGATGCTTTCTACGCAGGCGAGACCAAAACTTTCTCCGGCGTTAAACTGATCGACGATTACACCTTCTCGGTCACCGTTATCGCTGAAGAGCTTCCGTTCCACTACGACCTGACCTTCGCTGGCGTTTCTCCGCTGCCGATGGCAGTTATCGCTCCGGGCGTTGAGCTCACCGACGATGGCAACGGCGCAACCCTGTCTGATGCATTCACCACCGATCTGCTCGCTACCACCGTTAACGCTAACGAAGGCTATCGTTACCTGCCGAAAGTTACCTGCGGTCCGTACCAGCTCGAGTCCTACGACGACTCCACCAAGATCGCTGTTCTGACCATCAACCCGAAATTCAAAGGCAACTACGAGGGCGTTACCCCGAAAGTTGAAAAAATCACTCTGAAATCCGTTACCTCTGGTACCGAGATGGACGAGCTGGCTGCAGGCAATGTTGACCTGATCTCCGGCGTTTCCGGCGGCGATTCCATCAACGCTGGTCTCGACGTTGTTGACGAAGGCAAAGCAGTTGCTTACAACTACGACCGCGCTGGTTACGGCAAAATCTGCTTCTCCTGCGACTTTGGTCCGACCCAGTTCGCTGCAGTTCGTCAGGCTATCGCTCACTGCCTTGACCGTGACGAGTTTGCAAAACAGTACTCCGGCGGTTACGCTAAAGTAGTTAACGGCTACTACGGCCTCTCCACTCCGGAATACAAAAACAACAAAGAAATCATCGACTCCACCCTCAACAACTACGCAAAAGACCTTGAGAAAGCTAAAGAGCTCCTCATCGCTGACGGCTGGACCCTGAACAAGGACGGCGGCGAGTTCGTTGAAGGCACCGACGAAGTTCGTTATAAGAACGTTGACGGCGAGCTCATGGCTCTCGAGATCAACTGGGCTAACACTCCGAACAACCCGGTATCCGACCTCCTGAACACCATGCTTCCGTCCGAAATGGCTAAGGTCGGTATGAAACTCAACCCGACCACCGTTGAATTCGGCGTTCTGCTGAACGAAATGTACCGTCAGGGCATCGAGGCTCCGACCTACCACATGTTCAACCTCGCTACCGGCTTTGCTACTCAGACGGCTGTTTGGTACTACTACTCCGATGATCCGATGTTCCTCGGCGCGTACAACACCAACTTCATCACTGACGAAGAGCTCTGCACGCTGGCTAAAGAGATGAAAGCAATTCCGCTTGAGAACGTTGAAGAGTGGGAAACTGCATGGGTTAAATTCCAGACTCGTTGGAACTACCTCCTGCCGGACATCCCGCTGTACTCTGACAACTACCACGACTTCGCTAACCCGAAACTGAAGGGTTATGAGCCGGATTCTCTGTGGCAGTGGGATTCCGCTATCCTCTACTGCTGGATCGAAGAGTAATCTTCCAATCCGGTTTAAGTAGTGCGGATAACGTAATACTTAAAGTCTCAAAGTCATTCGCAAGAATGATGCTATAACGTAAACGGCAAGAAATAGGGCATGAAAGTGCCCTATTTCTTGTATCGTTCGCGTTTTTTAGCTGTGTTCCCCGAAACAGGGAACGCATTTATGTGCTCCGGTTTATCCGTTTAAAGCGCTCGGCGGGAGCACATAAATATCTTCCCTGTCATCGGACCAGGAATGATACCGGCAAATTCTTTTGCCGGCACCACATACGCAATGAAAACAGTTTACGCTTTATAAGCGGAAAACGGAAAGGTGATTGTATGTTAAAATACATCGTTAAACGTCTGGCTTACGTCGCGTTCGTCTTCTTTATCGTTTCGATCATTATGTTCGCGATTTATAAGGCAGTTCCGGGTGATCCGGCACGTATGATGATCGACGCTTCCAAGGCGGGCTCTGACCCGGAGGTATACGAAAAGCTGTATCAGGCTGCACGTGAGCGCCTCGGCCTCGACAAACCGATCGTTGTTCAGTATTTCAGCTGGATCGGCAATATGCTCACCGGTGACCTCGGCTTCTCGGCAACGTACCGTCGTCCGGTTGCAGACATTATCGCTGACCCGATCGGCAATACCGTTTTGATCAACGTGGCTTCCTTGATCCTTGTTTTTGCTATAACGATTCCGCTCGGTATCGTTACGGCTGTCCGCAAAGGCGGTATTCTCGACAACGCAACGCAAATCGGTACCATTATAGGTTACTCACTCCCTGGCTTCGTTATCGCTCTTATCTTCATCTTCCTATTTACAAATCTCCTGCCTCTTTTCCCGATCAGTGGTATGAATACCGCGGGTATGGAAGGCACGGACTGGGAAATGTTCTGGGATAAGATGTATCACATGTCGCTGCCGTGTATCGTTATGACGTTCTCGTCGCTGGGTTCCATTACCCGTTATGTCCGTGCAGCAATGATCGACGTTCTCCGTCAGGATTATATCCGCACTGCCCGTGCGAAAGGTCTGCGTGAAAAAGTTGTTATCTACTCGCACGCATTCCGCAACGCTCTCATTCCGATCGTAACGATCCTCACCGGCTGGATCATCAGCGTATTCGGCGGTTCGGTTGTTATCGAGAGTATGTTCCTCTGGAACGGTATCGGTAAAGTTCTCTACGACGCACTGATGCAGCGCGACTTCATGGTCGTTCTTGCAATGCAGATGTTCTATGTCGTTCTTTCTCTGCTTGGCAACCTGCTTATGGACCTTGCGTACATGATGGTTGACCCGCGCGTTAAACTCAGCTAAGGAGGTCGTCACAATGAGCAAACAGAACAAGAAAAAAGGCGACTCTTTCCTGAGTTATCTTCTGAGCTTCCTTTTTGGCGGCAAGAAAAAAGAGCTTTCTATTTTTGAAGAAGAGCAGATGCAGAGCCCGATGCGCACTGCTATCCGCAACTTCGGTTCCAACCGTATCGCAATGACCGGTCTTATCACCTTCCTCGTGATTTTCCTGTCCTGCTTCATCCTGCCGATTTTCTTCCCGCTGGACGTAACCTATACGGATTCTTCCCAGCAGAATATCGCGCCGGGCTTCACCATGCTTTCCGTTCCGAACGAACTGAAAAACGGCAATGCTGTTGACATCTCCGCTGGCGGTACCTTTGGTATCGGCTGTGATAAAGACGGCAAAGTTTACATGTGGGGCCAGATGAGCGAGGAACTCGCAAAAGTACCGGAGAACATGGGTAAAGTCGTTAAAGTTTCTGCAGGTCTTAACCATGCACTTGCTATGAACGAAAGAGGCGACGTATTTACCTGGGGCTTCAGCCGACTGGGCGTTAACCGTCTTCCGCCGGATCTGGGCTTCTATGAGATCAAAGATATCAAAGCTGACTATCAGATTTCCTATGCACTCACCGAAGACGGCGAACTCTTCTGGTGGGGCAACGAAAACCTCATCTCCATCAAAGTTGAAAAAGAGCAGCAGGGCCACATCGTTAAGATCGCTCCGAACGGCACCACCGTTATGGCTCTTATGGATGACGGCACCGTTGCTTGCCTCTGTGCAAAAGATAACCCGTTCCAGCGCATTCCGGCTGAGATCCAGGGTAAAGTTATCGACCTCGCTTCCACCGACCGTGCTGCAGCAGCTCTGACCTCCGACGGCAAAATTTACGTCTGGGGCGCACAGGACTACGACGCATACAACGTTCCGGAAGCACTGCAGGGCAAAGCAACCAAGATCAGCGCAGGCCGTTATCACTTCACTGCAATCGATAACGAAGGCAACGCTTACGCTTGGGGCCGCAACAACTTTGGCCAGCTGAACATTTCTGCTGACAATGCAACCGATCTTGTTAACGGTTACTTCCAGACCTACGTTCTCACCGAGACCGGTGATATCAAAACTGCAGGTCTTTCCGGCTACCTGATGGGTACCGACGGCTTCGGCCGTGACGTATTCGTACGTCTCGTTTCCGGCGGTCAGATGACTATGACGATCGGTGCGATCGCAGTCATCATCTCCACCATCATCGGCATCATCATCGGCGGTATCTCCGGTTACTACGGCGGTAAAGTCGATAACTTCCTGATGCGTCTCGCAGAGATCGTATCTTCCATTCCGTTCATGCCGTTCGCAATGATCCTTTCTGCGATCGTCGGCAACAGCCTGTCGGAAATTCAGCGTATCGCTGTCATCATGGTCATCCTCGGCGTACTCTCCTGGACGGGTCTCGCACGTCTTGTCCGTGCACAGATTCTTGCAGAGCGTGAAAAAGAATTCGTCACCGCTGCAAAAGCTATGGGTATCAAAGAATGGGCGATCATCTTCAAACACATTCTCCCGAACGTTATCACGGTTATCATCGTTAACACGACTCTCGCATTTGCATCCTGCATGCTGACCGAGTCCGGTCTGTCCTTCCTTGGCTTCGGCGTTATCGAGCCGACTCCGACCTGGGGCAACATGCTCTCCGGTTCTCAGGCATCCAAGATCATCCGCGACTACTGGTGGCGTTGGGTATTCCCGTCTCTCGCACTCAGCTTGTCGACCATCAGTATCAACCTGATCGGCGACGGTCTGCGCGATGCAATCGACCCGCGTTCTAACGACAGGGGCTAATCAAGATAGGAGGAAATAAGATGGCATTATTGGAAATGCATGATCTGCATACGTTCTTCACCACAAAACGTGGCATCGTTAAAGCCGTAAACGGCGTCTCCTATCAGGTTGAGGCAGGTAAAACGCTCGGCGTAGTAGGTGAGTCCGGCTCCGGCAAGAGTGTTTCTGCAATGAGCATCCTGAAGCTGCTCGACGGCAACGGTTATATCGACAGCGGTAAGATTATGTTCAAAGACAGAGATCTCACCGAATGCTCCATGGACGAGATGTACAAGATCCGCGGCAACGAGATCTCCGTTATCTTCCAGGAACCGATGACGAGCCTTAACCCGGTCTTTACGATCGAAAAACAGATTGCAGAGTCCTACATTGTGCATCAGCACATGGACAAAAAAGAAGCATACAAAAAGGCAGTTGAAATGCTCGCTGCCGTTAAAATCCCGAATCCGGAAGCTGTTGCAAAACAGTATCCGCATCAGCTCTCCGGCGGTATGCGTCAGCGCGTTATGATCGCAATGGCTCTGGCTTGTGAGCCGAGCCTGCTGATCGCAGACGAGCCGACCACCGCGCTTGACGTTACCATTCAGGCGCAGATCCTGCACCTGATGAACGAGCTGAAACGCGAAAAAGGCACCTCGATCCTGTTCATCACCCACGACCTCGGCGTTATCAACGAAATGGCTGATGACGTAGCAGTTATGTACTGCGGCCAGGTTGTTGAGATGGCAACGGTTGACACCATTTTCGGCAAAAACAGCTATTCTCATCCGTACACCGAAGGTCTTATGACCTCGATTCCGCGTCTTGACACGCCGGCAGGCACCCGTCTTGAAGCAATCCCGGGCGCAGTTCCGCATCCGCTGGATCTGCCGAAAGGCTGCAAATTCGCACCGCGCTGCAAATACTGCACCGAGCGTTGTCTGGAAGAAGAGCCGGAGCTCGTAGAAGTTGAGCCGAACCATACCGTTCGCTGCTTCTACCCGGAGAAGGAGGTACGTCATGGAAAATAAAAAAGTACTGCTCCAGATCTCGAACCTGAAACAGTGGTTCCCGGTTAAGAAAACCAAGTTCCGTCAGGAACAGCTTTACGTTAAAGCAAACGACGGTATCACCGTTGACATCTATGAGGGTGAGACCCTCGGTCTTGTAGGTGAGTCCGGCTGTGGTAAATCCACCTTCGGTCGTGTTCTCCTCCAGCTGTATCATCAGACGGAAGGCAAGACCATGTACTTTGGCCGTTCTCTTAACGACGTCGTTCCGGAGTACGTAAGAGACATCTACAAAAAACTCACGGCTTACCGCGAGAAGATGTTCGCTGCTCAGAAAAAAGCTGAGGAGTTCAATGCTGCATTTGAACAGCTGACCGAAACCGAACAGCATCATAAAGCTGACGAGCGTGCAAAACTCAACCGCGAAGCAAATGACGCAGTTCTCGACCTCGCTCACCTGATCGGCGGCTTCCTCGTAGCAGAGGATCTCGCTCCGGTTTCTGCAATTTTCCTCAAAGAGTTTGCAGCAGCTGCTGAGCTTGTTAAAATGCGTGATGAGCTCAACACCGTAGTTATTGAGAAGAACTACCACGAAGGCAAAGAAAACGCCGACAAAGTTGCAGCTCTTCAGGCTAAAATCGATCTTCGCCAGGCAGCAATCGATGCGAAAGAAACTGAGATTGCGGCTATCCGCGAAGAAATCGAAACAATGCGCGCTACCTTTGCGGATCACCCGGATTTTGCGAAGTATGAAGCAATGCGCAGCGACGGTATCGACCTTGCGAAGCTGAAGTACAAAGAAATGCGTAAACTCCGCCGCGATATGCAGCTGATTTTCCAGGATCCGTACTCCTCTCTGAACCCGCGTATGACCGTTGGCCAGATCATCGGCGAAGGTCCGCAGGCTCACGGCTTCTTCACGAAGAAGGACGAGAAGATCCAGGATTACGTTATGAAAGTTATGGACGACTGCGGCCTCGCACCGTACATGATTCACCGTTATCCGCATCAGTTCTCCGGCGGTCAGCGTCAGCGTATCGGCATCGCTCGTTCGCTCGCTATGAAACCGAAATTCGTCGTTTGTGACGAGGCAGTTTCTGCACTGGACGTATCCATCCAGTCCCAGGTTATCAACCTTCTTGAAGACCTGAAAGAGAAAGAGAACCTGACGTACCTCTTCATCTCGCATGACTTGAGCGTCGTCAAATATATCAGTGACCGTATCGGCGTTATGTACCTCGGCAACCTCGTTGAGCTTGCTGAGTCGCAGGAGATGTTCGAGCATCCGTTGCATCCGTACACCGAGGCTCTCCTCCTTGCTATTCCGACCACCGATGTTGAGAACCGCAAAGAGTCCGTTCCGCTGGAAGGCGATATCCCGAGCCCGATCAAACCGCCGAAAGGCTGCAAATTCCACACGCGCTGCAAATACTGCACCGAGGAATGCAAACTGGTTACGCCGGAGCTTCGTGAGCTCCGCCCGGGTCACTTTGTTGCCTGCCACCATCCGCTGGCTGATAAATAAGGAGCCTTGGCTATGTTGTTTCAAAAGAAAATCGATCGCGTGATCGATGAGGAGAAAAGCGCTGAAAAATTCCGCGAGACGCTTGAAAAAGCACCGCTGGAAAAAGGCGACCTCTCGGCTATGATCATTGCAGGCCTTGCGGTTCTGCTCCCGGTCATTATCCTTGTCGGCGTCGGCTTGATGCTGCTTGTCGCCTGCTTCTTTTGGCGATAACTCTATTTGAACTGTAAAATACCCGCCGTTTACGGCGGGTATTTTTATGCGTATGAATTATACAAATTGTATATATCGCATTTTGTTGACGAGAAATTTTGCAAATGGTATAATAAAGGCGAAAAAACGGCATTGCCGGAACCGGAGGTCTTTCATGGGATACTCGATGAGAAAAGCGGATTTCGATCCGAATAAACAGGGATGGGAATACAACTATTTTACCGAAGAACAGTGGCTTGCATATCCGTTTGCAGGCGAAGAGGACGTAAAGTGGTTCAAAGAAGCACGATACGGTCTGTTTTTGCACGTCGGCATCTCGGCGCTTGGTATGGTCGATATCAGCTGGTCGCGTAAAACACACAAAATTCCGGACCCGGAGGTTTGGGGTGGAATCGTTTCGGATGAAGAGTATGACAGTTGGGCACAGCAGATCACCTTTGCGCATTTCGACGCAAAAGAGTGGGCGCGTCTGGCTAAAAAAGGCGGCTTTCGTTATGTTGTAATCATCGCGAAGCATCACGACGGTTTTCATATGTGGGATACGGCATGCTCGGATTATAAGATCACCAATTCGCCGTTCGGCCGCGACTACTTGAAAGAACTCGTGGAAGCATTCCGTGCGGAGGGCTTGAAGATCGGTTTTTACTATTCGCAGCGCGACTGGACACATCCGGATTATGAACCGGTTCCGGTTGAAGACGCCATTCGAACCGACGATGCGCCGTATTTCGCGATGAAAGACGGAAAAGAATGGTATCTCACAGAAAAACACAAGCGCTATCAGCAGTATATGTATCAGACTGTACGCGAGCTGATGTGCGATTACGGCAAGATCGATGTACTTTGGTGGGATGCGGACTGCAACAAAGGCATGTTCACGGAAGAAATGTGGAATGCATTTGAGATTGAGCGGATGGCACGTGATCTGCAGCCGCATCTGCTGATCAATAACCGTGCGGGTCTGCCGGGTGATTTTGATACACCGGAGGGACATACCGGCTTCTTCCAGAACACCCGTCTGTGGGAATGCTGTATGCCGCTCGGCGCGGTTTGGGCATATTCTCCGGAACCGCCGAAAAGTCTGAAAACCGTGATCCGTCAGTTGGTGAACTGCACCGGCGGCGACGGAAACTATCTGCTGAGCATTGGCTGTAAACCGGACGGAAGCATCGCTGACACGGATGCAGCCCGTATCGAAGAGGTGGGCGAGTGGCTGGCGCAGTACGGCGAGAGCATTTACGCAACACGCGGCGGTATCTGGGAGCCGACCGCCGATTATGCGGCATCGTACCGGAATAATGTCGTATATTTGCATCTGCTGCAGGACGGCGCGAATATCGAACGGACTTTCCCGTTTGCAAAGAATACACTGGTATCCGCTGTCTGCCTGACCGGCGAACGAGCAGAGATCAGCGCGGCGGATGGCTTGCTGAAGGTTTCTGTTTTCGGAAAACCGGAGGAGAGTGCCGATATTATCTTGAAGCTGACTCTTGCCGAAGCGGCGATTATGGAAGAATAAAGCAAAACGTGGCAGGTACGAATGTGCCTGCCACGTTTTTAAATTTTAAATCTTGCTTTTCAGGAGTTTGACACAGCCTTCTGCGAGCGCGAAATTATCCGCACCTTCATCCGGTTCGCATTCTGCGAGAACCCATTCGGTGCCGAGCGCTTTTGCTGTTTCCATAACCGCGTCAAGCGGTGTAAGATCCGTTTCGGAACCGAGAACTTCGTTGAAGAGATTTTTATGCGAGAACGGCTTGATATGCAGCAGTTCTGCGGCTTTTCCGGCCTGGCGAAGTGCTTTTACTGGATCTTCGCCGCCTTCAATACAGTTACCGGTGTCGAGTTCCATAATCAGCTTCGGACAGTTCTCCAGCAGGATCGAATACGGCGTCTCGC
The DNA here is from genome assembly GCA_045133675.1 of Oscillospiraceae bacterium. Taxonomy (GTDB): domain Bacteria; phylum Bacillota; class Clostridia; order Oscillospirales; family Ruminococcaceae; genus Paludihabitans. The sequence continues at coordinate 13,297 of JBGUUS010000017.1, forward strand.
CGTTGTCGTATCGGTTTTCGAATTCGTGCGCGTGTGTATGATAACCGACTTTAAAGCCTGCCGCTTCTGCAGTTTCGATCACGCGGTTGATGGCCTTCGTATGCTCGTGCCAGATTTCGGCGCAGTCTTCTTCCTGCGTGTGCGCGATGTTCCACGGACCGCCGAGCGCCGGGATGACGATATACGGGTTTTTCAGCGTTTTGTGATAAGTAAGCGTATCGGCAATCGTATTCGGCTGCAGATAGCGCCATTCCACATGCCAGCCGGAGATTTCGATATGGTATTTATCGAGGATTGCGCGCAGTTCTTCTGCCGGGCACGGGATTTCGCCGAACATTTCGATACCGTCGTATCCCATTGCGGCGAGTTTTCCGATGGTATTGTCGAGATCTTTCTGCATCGCGTCGTACACGGTGAACATACCGATGGAAATTTTCATGTATAAGCACCTCTTTCGCTCAAAGCGGCTGTATTACGGACGAAGCCGCTATTCGTAAAGTTTCTTTCCTTAATCGTACCCGAAAAGGTAGCAAGTGTCAAGTGGTTTTTCTTTTTCACTTGACCGGAGTATACAGTATCGGGTATAATGAATATATCAATTCAAACGGATAAAGCACCGACCGCTTTATCCGATAGGAGGAAACAATATGCAGGCCAATACCTTTTATATCAGTCTGACACCGCAGCAGGCTGTTCCGATCGTGGATGATTTTATTCAGCGCGGCAGCATCACCGGCGAGCTGATCGACCGTTTCATTATCGATAATCCGAACGGCGGTCACTGCGTTATGAGTATTTTTGAGAAACACTTCTGGCGCGCAGGCAACCGCCTGACGCTTACTGTTACGATGGATGATTTTTACGGCAAAACCCGCGTTCATACCGCAGGCGGCGGTGGCGGACAGGGCCTCATCAACTTTGACTGGGGCGCAGCGGAAGCCTTCTCCAACAGCGTTATGCAGGCGCTCGGTCCGTACATTATCGCGTGAGTTCCGTCAGTTTACGCGGCCGCTTCGCGCCTACGCCGAGCGGCCGTATGCATTTGGGAAACGTCATGTGTGCGCTTTTGGCGTGGCTTTCCGTCCGCGCGAAAAATGGCACGATGCTTTTGCGCATTGAAGATCTCGATCCGATGCGCTGTCCACTTTCGTTCGCCGAGATTTTGGAGGAAGATCTTCTTTGGCTCGGTCTTGACTGGGACGAAGGCGGCTTAAAAGGAACCGACCGTTACGGCGAAACGTGCATCCAGAGTTACCGCAGTGAATTCTATGAGGCGGAGCTTACACGTCTTCGTGAGGTGGCGCATCTTTATCCGTGCTTTTGCAGCCGCGCTGAACTGCACGCGGCACAGGCACCGCACCTGTCCGACGGACGTGTACTCTATGCGGGTACCTGCCGCGGTCTTACGGATGCAGAAGTTGCCGAAAAGCTGAAAAAGCGCGGCGCCGCGACACGAATTGCTGTTCCGGATGAGACAATCACATTCACAGATCTCGTTCGCGGCGAATACAGCGAAAATCTTGTTGCAGAATGCGGCGATTTTATCCTGCGCCGTTCCGACGGTGTGTTTGCGTATCAGCTCGCTGTTGTCGCTGATGATATTAAAATGGGCGTTACGGAAATCATCCGCGGCAGTGATTTGCTCACCTCCACCGCGCGGCAGATCTGGCTTTGCCGCATTTTGGGCGGCGAAGTGCCGCAGTTCGGTCATATTCCGCTGCTTCTCGCGCCGGACGGCCGCCGTCTTTCGAAACGCGATGCCGATCTCGATCTGACCGCGCTTCGCAAGCGTTGTACCGCTGAGGATATCATCGGTATGCTCGCATTCCTTTGCGGTCTGATCGAAAAGGAAGAGCCGTGCAAGGCGAGCGAGCTCATCCCGATTTTCTCGTGGGATAAAGTCAAAAAAGAGGATATCCGCCTGACGGAAGCCTTTTATAATGGACGGTAAAACTCGTTTATACGGATGCACCGGAACCGCAAATCCAGCGGTTCCGGTGTTTTTTCGCCTGTTTTCCTGTAAAATCGTTTACAAAACTCCTTGCGCAATGTATAATAAAGTGTAATCGATAAAATACAACAGTGCGCCCATTTTTTCGCACGGACAGGAGGAAGTATGCAGATTCATATGCTCGCAGATACTGTCCGTCCGATTTTGGGAACAACAGCGTTTGAAGACAGCGTGACCACCGTACTGCCGCGCGCAAGCGTGTTCCGTCCGGTTTCACCGTCGAAGGAAGCACTCCGTGATGCCTGCAAAGCGGATGTATTGAACCTTGTGTTC
>JBGUUS010000018.1:0-3532 GCA_045133675.1 Oscillospiraceae bacterium
TTTATCGATGATCATGCAGGACAGCCAGTAATTCGGTACCATCGTATCCGCATCAAACGGATTCATCATCACCGGAAGGTCTTTGAAACCTTCTTTATAGCGCTCATAAATCGCCTTTTTCTTTGCGATATGTTCTTCAAGATGCGGCATCTGACCGCGAACGACACCGGCGATTACGTTGCTCATCCGGTAGTTATAGCCGAGTTCTTCATGCTGATACCACGGTGCGTTTTCTCTGCTCTGGGTCGACCATTTGCGGACTTTCGCTGCAGCAGCTTCATCATCCGTCAACAGCATACCGCCGGAGGAACCGGTAATGATCTTGTTGCCATTGAACGAAATGATATTGTACGCACCGAACGAGCCGGTCTGTTTTCCTTTATAGCTTGCGCCGAAGGATTCGGCGGCATCTTCTATTAAGACAGCGTTGTGCTTTTCGCATACTGCGAGGAGTTCACCCAGCTTTGCCGGTGTGCCGTAAAGATGCGCGACGACAACGACGCGTACATCCGGATATCTCTCAAAAGCGAGTTCGAGTGCTTTGGGATCCATATTCCACGTTTCATATTCCGAATCGATGAACACCGGCTCGGCGTGCTCGTACACGACCGGATTTACCGTAGCGGCAAACGTCATATCCGTGCAAAACACCTTTTCTCCCGGTTTGACACCCGCGAGTTTGATCGCCATATGCAATGCGGATGTACCGCTTGCCAATGCGACGGCGTATTTACAGCCGACTTTTTCGCAGGCGGATGCTTCAATCGCGTTGATGTTGGCACCGATCGTGCTCATCCAGTTCGTTTCGTATGCTTCCTGCATATACTGCAGTTCCTCACCGTGCATGGTCGGAGATGCAAGCCATATTTTCTTTTCGAATTTTTCCATTTGGGTGTATCTCCTTCATATAACCGCAGTAATGCCGGTGTCGGTTGTTCTCTCGGACTTCTTAAATTGCAAGCCGATTTTTTGCAGCTTTTTGACCTGCTCTTCGCTCAGTTCGCCTTTGCGGTATCGCGTTTTCTGATTCGCGATCCAAGAGCCGAGGCGGAAGCCGTCGTCCGCGATATATTTACCCGGAACCTTGAGATCGCCGTTTTCACGGGCATAATCCTGCGCGTGTTCGTAGCCCGACTGCCAGAATGCCTCCGCCGGATCCCAAAGGATCCCGATTTCTTCCAGACGCCGTACCTGCTCCGGTTTGAGTTTTCCGTCTTTATATTTCTTGCGCTGCCGCGCAATCCACGTTCCAAGCGCAAATCCGTCGGCGGTTGTATATTCCGGCGGAACATTAATACTGCCAGTATGAGAAAAACACGCCTGTGCGTATTGGAAGCCGGTTTCCCAGCGTCCGACATCGCGCTGCCAGGACATACCGATTTCATTAAGCAGATCAATTTTCTCACTGCTCAGATTGCCTTTGGCATAAAAGCTTCGCTGTGTAACAATCCAAAGCCCAAGCCGTGTGCCATCCTCTGCCGTATATTCTTTCGGAATGTTCAGGTTTCCGTTTTCCTTATAATAGGTTTTCGCCAGCGCATACTGATGCATCCATGCGCGAAAGTGAACCGAAGTCCAATCGGCGCCGAGCGACTCCAGCTGGCGGCATTTTTCGATGGAAAGGCGATTTTCACGGTATCGGTTCCGCACAGAACGGTACCATACGCCAAGACGCACGCCTTCTTCCGTGATATATCCAACCGGGATATCCAGATTTCCGAACGTCTTTTTGTAGGCTTCAGCCTCTGCGAGCCGCTTTTACCATACATCGGGCTGTTCCCATGTCATACCGAGCGTATCCAGCCGTGTAAACTGTTCCTGTGTCAGAGTATCGCGGTGGTATTTCTGCCGTTGGGTATAAATCCAGCGGCCAAGCCGCGTGTTGGCACCGACGTTTTCCAAATTTCCATGGCGGTGGACGTATTCCGCTGCCATGGAATAGCCTTCTTCCCACTGCCGTTCGCGCAAGCCGAGCCAGTTCATTCCGACGGCTTCCAAAAGCGCCGTCTGTTCTTGGGTAAGACGGCCGCGTGCGTGCGCGGTGCGCTGTGCAACGATCCACTGCCCGAGTTTTACACCCGTTTCCGTTTGATAGCTCTGCGGCGGAAAAAGGTTCCCGTGCTGTTCGTAATAGCGCTTCGCTTCGCGGTAGTAATACTCCCACGAAAGGGAAAGCACCGTTTCCAGTTGTTCGAAAAGCAGGCGGCAATCGCGCACGGTATCGATAATCGAAAAGGTCTCGTTCACGACGAAGCTTTCTTCGCCGAGATACCGGTAAAACAGGAGCGCCTGTTCCATTTCCTCGCGGATTTCCGCAATGCTGTACAGGTTTTCGATGTTATTGACGATATCGAGAATAACCGTTCCGCGTTTTTTGCCGGCACAGAGCGCGCGGCCGATCTGCTGTTTGAATATAATCGGCGAAACGGTCGGGCGAAACAGAATAACGCCGTCGACGCGGTCGATGTGTACGCCTTCATTCAGCATATCGATACAGAACAAAAGCTTCAGATGGTCGGGATCGGTGTCCGATTTGAAAGCGCGGATTGCCTCGTCCGTCTCTGGATCTTCGGAATATGCCGCATAACAGTGCGGTGTGCGGTCGATCTGTGCAAACCACGCCGGAATCTGTTTCATAATCTCCCGCATATGTTCTGCGTTTGCACAGAACACGATGTACTTTCCTCTTTTATCCGGAAGATGCTTTTGGAATATGCGGTCCAGTCCGTCGGATTTTTCGAGCGAGCGGCGCAGCGCTTCCAACAGCTTTTCCGCATCGGCGCGTACGGCCGGGTTCTGCATATTGTAAATGCGGGTTTCGTATTGTGCGAGTGATTTCTGCGCGGCGTAAAGCGCCGTGACATACGTCGGCGGCTGTAAAATACCGCGGGTGATTGCCTCACCAAGCGTCATTTCCGACGCAATATTGGAATCAAACAGTTCATCCGCCATGTTCCGCTGATGATCGAGATAGCGGATTGCCGTTGCGGAAAGACCCAAAAGCAGCGCTTTCGGGAAGAGCGCACGCAACCGTTCCACGCCCTGACCCCACATCTGTGCGCCGCAGCGATGAAATTCATCCAGAATAATGCAGTCCGGTTTGATAGCCGAAAGCTCTTCCTGCGTCATCAGCGCGAGTTTTGCGTATGTATAAAACGTAATATTCGATGTATCGTACGCAGGATAAACCTCGCGCACGTTTTCAAGCTGTGTATCAAAAATATATCGCGAAGGCGAAAGCCAGCAGACATTCTGCGAGGCCAATTCTTCACAGCAGCGAAAAGCAATAAAGGATTTTCCGGTTCCGGTCGGATGAATAACTGCGGCGCGCCCTTTTTCCTGAAGCATATCCATAACCGCAAGGTATGCGCGCTCGTTATGTTCAAACAGCGGGATTGCCATACAGTTGCCCTTCCTTTTTTCTTTGATCGGACCACATAATTTATATTATGTTGCCTGCCCGATCATACCGAAATACATACTACCTCTATTCTATTTAAGGATATCACAAAGCGCTTTCGAAATCAACCCT
>JBGUUS010000019.1:0-11880 GCA_045133675.1 Oscillospiraceae bacterium
TCTTTAAGCGCCGCGGCAATACCGACCATGGCGCCGCACTGCGCGTTATGACCGCAGCAATGAACCGCACCGGTAACCGGATCGGCATCCGGATGATCGGAAAGGATCAGCGAATCGAGCTCCGAGAGGATAAGGATCTCCGGACCTTCCTTTCCGGTATCGATCACGGTATAAAAGCCCGGGATATCGCCGGCACGCGTGACGGAATAGCCCAGCGCTTCAAATGTGTCTTCCATAAATTTTGTGGTTTTGACCTCGCGGTAACCCGTTTCCGGATTCGCCCAGATCGTTGCCTGCGTTTTGAGAATCAGGTCGCGGTGTTTTTTTACCGCTTCATTATAGTTGAACATACAAGCACCTCTTTATGCAAATAAGCCGGTAAACCAGCCGATAATCGTGAAATCATCTGCAAACTCAAATGTCAGAATACCAATAATGAATACGGCGCCGATGATAGCCGGAAGGACGTATTTCATATACGGGAGCATCCAGCGTTTGAGCTTCATGCCTTTGCCCGTGTTGGCCTCGGCAAGGAAGTTATCGAAGCCCCAGCCTTTTTTGCTGACACAGAACAGGACATAGAACAACGCACCAAGCGGCAGCAGGCAGTAGCTGACGATGAAGTCCTCGAGATCGAGAATCGACGAATCGGAGGTGAACGGCGTAACACCGGAGAGGAGGTTATAACCCAGTGCACACGGGATCGAAAGAATCAGAACGCCGATGCCGCAAATCAGGCAGGCTTTTTTGATGCTCCAGCCGGTGACGTCACGGATGCAGGCCAGAATGTTCTGGAATACCGCAACAACCGTGGACATTGCTGCAAAGAACATGAACAGGAAGAAGAGCGCACCCCACCAACGGCCGCCGTCCATGTTGTTGAATACTTTTGCCATCGTAACGAACAGCAGGCTCGGGCCAGCGTCCGGTTCGATGCTGAAGGTGAAGCATGCCGGGAAGATGATCAAACCGGCGGTGATTGCAACAAAGGTATCGAGACAAAGGATGTTAACCGATTCACCCATGAGCGAACGATCTTTGCCAAGGTAGCTGCCGAAGATCGCCATCGAGCCGATGCCAAGGCTGAGGGTGAAGAATGCCTGATTCATTGCGCCAACGATGACGTTGCCGTCGATTTTGGTGATGTCCGGCTGCAGGTAGAAAGCCAGACCTTCTGCCGCACCGCTCATGGTGAAGCTGTTGACCGCCAGAACGATCATCAGGAACAACAGCGCGATCATCATATATTTCGTGACGCGCTCAACGCCTTTTTGCAGACCGAAGGACAGAATAACGAAACCGGCGATGACAACAACGGCCATAAAGCCGACCATAATCAGCGGGTTCGAAAGCATGTCGCCAAACAGCGAGGTGGATGCTTCACTGCCGACATCCATATTACCGGTGAGGAAGCCGACGAAATAATGCAGGATCCAGCCGGTAACGGAGGTATAGAACATCATGAGCACGGTGTTGCCGACGAACGGAATCCAGTTCAAACGATGCCATTTTGTACCCGGTTTTTCCAGCGTTGGATAAATCTTCGCCGGACTGGTCTGGCTGGCACGGCCGAGGGAAAACTCCATAACCATGACCGGCAAGCCTAGAATGACGAGGAAGATCAAATAGATCAAAACGAAGGCACCGCCGCCGTATTGACCCGCCATCCACGGGAATTTCCACACGTTTCCGACACCGATCGCACAGCCGGCACTCAATAAAATGAAGCCAAGACGGCTTCCCAAACGTTCACGTTCCAAAGATATCGCCCCAATTCAAGGATTTAATGTTTTTATGTGTTAAATTATAATCACTTCATTTTCGTTCGTCAATGGGAATTTTTGATAGCAATAGGAAAAGAGACCCGAAGGTCTCTTTTCTCGTCAGAACAAATCAGCATTCTTCTGCAGCATTTTTATCTCCGGCATACCGATATAGTTCAGCCCGTATTTGGTAACCATCGCCTCCGCCTTTTTGAGCGAAGCGCTGTCATACGCACTTTTTACATCGTGCGCATCAAAACCGAACGTAACCGGTGCCTGTTCTTCACCCGCAATCTGCCAGAACCGCTCGTCCGGATAGTTGCGCTTATCACGCAGACCGAGGAAATTGATCTCAAGCGGCGTCCCTGTCTCTCTTGCGGCGGCGCAGATGCGGCGCATTTGTGCACGGTAGCGTTCGTCATCACCGATAAAGTTCAGCACGTCCGGATGTGCAACATAGGTAAACACACCGCTTTCGATTCCTGCAAGCACACAGGCAACGTAGCGGTTTAAAGCCTCCGGATCATCCGTCGGAAGAGATGCGTGTACCGGAACCGGACGTTCTTCGCCGGCAAAATGCTGCCCGAGAATCAGATATTCCGCGCCAAACTCTTTGGCTGTTTTCAGCATATCTTCAAAATGCGCCGGCAGATACTCCATTTCAAAACCGACGCGCAGTTCGATTTTTCCACGGTATTTCTCGCGCAGTGTGGAAATTTCAGCAATATATTCCGCCGCTTCTTCCATGGGAACGCGGAATGTGGACCGGTAACCGTCCGGATAAATATACGGCGCATGGTCCGAAAAGCCCATATATTCGATCCCGTGCTCGATTGCACGCTTGATATACTGTTCCGGCGTACCGCTCGCGTGACCGCAGCGTTTTGTATGTGTATGAAAATTGTAATTCACGAAACCTGCTCCTCTCTCCCGATCTCTCCTGTTAAGTCCAGTATAACAGATGCCTGCGGCGAAACGCAAGTGCTGTCTGCAATAAAATGGGAAAGCACTTTTTCTTGTAAATCCGTTCTTTTTGTTGTATACTGAAAAATAATCGGGGCGGCGGCCCGTTTTTCAGCCGTTCCAAAAATCCCAAGGAGGCAAAACGATGGTTACGGTATATTCCGGCAACGAATGCAGACAGCCGATTGAAATCGCCCGCTCTGTTCCAAACGACGTGTTGAAACGGAATCTTGAACTGCTTGCACCGCGAAAAGGCTTCGATATCGAAATCGAGATCGGCTCTTTCAGTATCGGCGGAGGCCTTTTCGGTCCAACTTCAACCGGCGTTATTATTTATCATAAAAAGTACAAACGCAAATACCATTCCTTCATCGTCGAGATCAAGGAGGCCTATGGTCAGACATTCCTCTACACCCATTTTGGCGGCAGAAGTTCCAACGCAATGAGCTCACAGATGGACAAGACACGCTATTCCGTATACGGAGGCGACGTCTATCAGCATACGCCGGGTGTGATCGGCAGAGCCATGGCTTCGCGCGGTCGCGCCGGATTACAGGAAGAAGAACTCTACTACGACCAGCTCTTTACGCTTGTTTGCGAAGCGATCCGTTACGCATATGACAATCCGGGCGCTTATTCCACACCGCCGCAGGAACCGGCCCGTCCGGCATCCGCACCGAAACAGAGCGCGCCAAAAGCCGCTCCTTCTGCTCCAAAATCTGCGCCGAAATCCACACCGTCTGCGCCGAAATCAGCTTCGACCACATCGACGTCGACCGTATTCTCCAATCTGGCCTCTGCTTCCAAAAAAGGTACGCCAAACAGCGCACCGGCGGCTGCGAATTATACGCCGATTCCTGTAACGCGCAACTCGAACGGTTCTATGGATATTGATGCACTTCTGCATTTCCGCGGTCAGACTTTGGGCACCTTGTTTAAAAACGAAACAGCGCTGCAGAACTATCATCCGCAGGTTTATAACGCGCTGATGAGCAACCCGATCTATCGCACGGCGTCGAAAACGAATCGTGCGGATCTTGACGGCATTACTGCAGCAACGGACTATTACGCACGTTCTTTCGGTCTGTCCAGCTGTTCTTTCGGCAGAAATTTCCCGAAATCGTTCTGCCATTTCGGAAGAGATGATGTATATGCCATGTTCTGGGGCACCACCGCATTCGGCACAGGATTTGCTGATAACGGTTATGTTGTAACCGGTGATTGGTTCTGTCAGTTCACCAATTATCAGGAGAATTTCCGGATCAGCCTTGCGGAGATTCGCTCCATCACACTGCAGGGTGGCCGGATCTATATCAATAATCAGCCTCTCCTGTTCGATAACGATCTGACACAGCAGTACAACCTTCTCGTCTATACGATCGGTACTCTGATCAGCATGAAATATCCGGGCAATACGGCAACCTCCGTCGGTACGACGCACACCGGCTCGCTTTCCGACCAGCAGAGCGGCTCGCAGAACGTCGACGGCACATACCGTTTCGTCAATCCAAAACTCAAGAAAAACCAGTAAGCAAAAAAGGAATCGCAAATGCGATTCCTTTTTATTTATGCCATCGTTTTGAGCATTTCTACCGTTACTTCATACTGTGTCGGTTCGCCTTTTTTGTACAGCCGGAATTCTTCCAGCATATATTCCGACATGCGGCGCACTTCGTCGCCACTGCTTCCGGCAATATGCGGTGTGAGGATGCAGTTTTTCAGTGCGTAAAACGGATGTCCCGGTTCGCACGGTTCCGGCTCGGTTACATCCAGAATTGCGATGAGATCTTCGCGGCGGGAAAGCACATCGGCAAGTTCCGCTTCCACGACCTGTGCACCGCGTCCGGTGTTTAAGAATGTCGCATACGGGCGCATCGACGCAAAGAGCGCACCGTCCAGCATCCCTTTCGTCTGTTCGTTATTGGCGAGGTGATTCGAAACAACCTGGCACTCTGCAAAAAGACGCTCGAGACTGCACTTTTCCACGCCCAAGTCTTTTGCTGCTTCATCCGGAAGAAACGGATCGAACACAAGGACTTTCACTTTATATGCCTTGAGCATTCTGATCACGAGTTTTCCGATCATACCCGCTCCGATAATGCCGACTTTTTCGCCGTACGTTCCCGGGTATTTCACGCGAAGCGCCTGCGATTCTTCCACTTTTCCGCCGCTCAAAAGTGCGGCGGTTGCATAAAATCCTTTGTTCGCAAGGATAATCTGCGCCACCGTGTACTCCGCAACCGGAACCGCATTTGCCGCCCAGGCGCTGAACACTTTGACACCGCAACTCAAAAACGGGTGTGCAAAATGCTGTACCGATCCCGCCGCATAAAAAACGCATTCGAGCTTCGGCAGCAGCGCGCGGATCTCTCCCTCACACATCGGAACGATACCCCAGGTTGAAAAAATCCAGCGTACTTCCGCAAAACGCGCAGGATCCTTTTTCAGATCATCCGGCGTGTAGATATTGCCGTCCAGTCCTGCTTCCGTTTTCAAAAATGCAACCGTTTCCTCCGGATAGACGGTTTTGATTGTCTGCGGATTGGCGTTCAAAAAAATCGCATTCATTTCGTTTCTCCTATAATCTCTCGCAGTGCATCTGCCTCCGCGTTCAGTTCCTCCGGCAGGTGGTGCGGCATAAACTCCAGCAAAAGCATCCTGTCGCCTGTGAAATTCTCAAGGTAGCGCTTCCATTTCGCGATACCTTCCCGCAGCGGATACGCATCCGTTTTGCACCAGTTATATACGTGCAGATGCATCGCATACGGCGCGATCATTTTTGCGTATTCGTTTTTCTCTTCTTCTGTTCGATGCTGGTTCGGCTGCCAGTACATTCTGAAATTCGGCGAAGCAACCGTTTCCATCAGTTCAAGCGCGCCGCAGAGCTCCTCGGTAAACGTGTTCGGGTGACACTCCATGCAGAGGATCACGTTTTCTTTTTCGGCAATCTGCGCCGCTTCTTGACAGGCTGCAAAAAGTGCCGCTTTTTCTTCTTCGTTGTAAAGTGCGGTCGACTTGTCACCGCACCATAAACGCAGGACGTCCGTACCAAGCCGCTTTGCCGCAGCAATATAGCCGCCAAGCTCTTCCATCGGCGTAACGCCCAGGCGGAAATACGTTCCGTATGAACAGCACGCAATCCCGGCTTTTTCTCCTGCTTCGCGGATTGCGTCCAACCGCTTCGTATCCGTATACGGCGCGTGAACGTCGCTTCCCCATTCAATACCTTTCAGTCCGGCTTCTTTTGCTATCCGGATAATCTCTTCAAACGAAAGAGAACGGAACGAAACCGAAACAAGTCCCGGTGTCAGCATGATGATCCCTCCTGCTTATGATCCAAACGTAAATTTATCGCTCTCTTTTAAATCGAGCAAGCGAACCGCACGTTCGAAAATCGGAATTGATTTTTCCAGTTTATCCGGATGATGCGCATCGCTGCCGCAATAGAATTTACAGCCGCACTCTTTCGCAATCCGATACATCCGCAAAACGGTATCCGCCTCTTCGTCGGCGAAGTCCATATCGCTCGCGTTCAGCTCAATGCCGACACCGAGCTTTGCCGCTTTTGTAAACAGCCGGACGAGTTCTTCCGCAGGAATTCTCAGCAGAACTTCAAGATACGTTTCTCTCTCCGGCGCGATTGCCGCACACGTCAGATGTGCAAGTCCCACTTTATAAAACGGCAGATCCATATCCAGCACGGCGCCGACACGCCTGATCCAGGCGTTCACTCTGCCTTGCGCATCCGCCATATCCTCTTCAAAAAGGGTATATGTTTCCATATGGAAGTGCGTTGTTGGAATGATGATGAAATCGAGTTGTTCCATTCGTTCTTTGGAAATACCCAAAGTCAGATCGCGGTTTAATTCCGTTTCACATCCGAACAGAAAACGGATTCCGTCCTCCTGCGGCAGCGGAAGTGCCCGTGTGATATGCGCAAAATTCTGCGGCGCATACCAAGGCGAAGCGCCTTCCACCGTCTCATCCCAGAAATGATCCGTAACGCAAATTGTTTTCAACGCATTCTCCTTTGCATAGCGCAAAAGTCTTGCCGGATTCTGCTCCGCATCAGCAGAACACGAAGATAATTGCGAGTGAATATGCAGGTCGTGATCTATACGGTAGTTCATACGCTCAGCTCCGTTTTTCTTATTTGTTTTCATTATAGCACCGCATTTTGATAAGAACAAGGCAGATATGCATACAAAAAAGCGGCGATTTCAAATCGCCGCTTTCACATTGGAATTCGATTGTTCTTATAAACTGTGATCAAAACATTTTCACGGGAGAATACGAATATAAACCCGTGATAAACGAGTATGACGCTGTTTTCGTATCGCTCTTCGATATCCCGCACCATAGCCGCAGAAGACTTCATCATCTGCCGCGCACTTTTTCCAAAACAATAGGCATCTATGGCCAGCTGATCCATTTTTGCATAATCATCGATGCCCATGCGCTCCCACATTCGTTGGCGCGCATGATCGGTCAAGGCAATGCGATTTGTCCACGGATTTAAAAATCCATCCTGACTATAATAACCGGAAGAAAATGCTTTCCTATCATACAAGCGGTTATATCGGCCTTTTTCATCGCGTCCATCCACTGTATATCGCAGCTGCGGCAGCGGAATATGCGGTCCGACCGGTTTTACAGGCGGAGGTACTTGCTGCATCGACTGCGGCGGCTGTTGGTGCTTTGCGCTTTTCAGCACACAAATAATCGCAACCACGCAAGCAATGATGATCAGGAGAAACAATATCACAAAGATACCCGCCGGAAAGAAATACTGATTTTGAGCCATTATACTTTTTTCTTCTTCGGGTTGATGACAAAGATAACGTACAGCATGGCCGCAAACGTCAGGACCGCCGCAATCACCGAAACGACCTGCTGTGCATAGAGATTCATACCAAGGAAGGTGTTGCCGCTCTCCTGAATATACGAAACCAGTACCGAAAGCACCGTCGTTACCAAAAAGCCGATAACGCCGCCGACCGCCTGTGAAAGTGCCAGCGCGTTGGAGCATTTTCTCGGTTCAACCATTTCGAACACGAGATTCGTCGTCGCGCTGTTGATGCCGCCCATCGCAATGGCGTACAGAATGTAGTGCAGCGTATAGAAAACACCGCCGTTTTCCGGAACTGTGAAAATGTTGACGGCAAAACCGACACCTGCAATACACAAGCAGAGGCTCACCATGGAGGCGAAGGAGTTTTTATCCGCAAATTTACCCCAGAAGGTCGAAACACAGGCGCGAACAAGGCTGTAAATGATCGTCAAAATCGAGACGAACTGCAGGTTAAAACCAAGTTCTTTGATTAAGTACGTGCCGTAAAACGGTGTTGCCGCATACGATGCCATATACCAAAGCAGGATCAGAACGGTAACTTTCCGGACATTCTTACCCTTGAGCGTCAGCAGCATTTCCTGAATCGGATTCTTCTGTGCCTGCGCCGCGGCCTCGCGCTCCGGTTCAACCGAAAACGCCAGTGTAAGTGTGTGCAGAACCGTCAGGATAAACAGCGTGATTCCGCAGAGCAAAAATGCTGTTTCAATTTCATTTTTCGCAGAGAACCAGTCGATCAGCGTTCCCATACCAAACGAGAACAGCATACCGGAGATAAGCGAAACGATTTCTTTCCACGAGGTAAAGATACCGCGTTTTCCCGGATCAACCAACGACATCAGCCAGTCCATTTTCAGCGGATGAATGCAGTTATAAATCACGTACGCAATAAAGAGCACGACGATAAACAAAACGCCTTTGATCGGCTTTTCGCCTCCGCCAAGCGGGATGATGTACAACAGCATAAACAAAAGCTGATTCACTATACTTAAAACCGTGACGATGCCTTTACGGCGCCGGCGGTTTAAAAACGTGGAAAACAGCTGGAATAAGCAGCCCAGCGATACGAACGCGGAAATAATTCCTGTCATACCGTCGGAGATTCCAAGATGTGAAGTAAGTGTCGCCAGATACGATCCGGCTACCATAATTGCGATAAAATATTCGAGCGCCGCTTCGATGATATAGAAAATCCGGCTGCGCGCGATCGCTTTGTCCTGCATAAAAGCACCTTCCATTCGCTTGATACCTGATTCGTATTATAACAGACGCGTAAAAATTTTACAACATTTTCCCTAAAGAAGCTTTTTTGAACGTACGCGTATCAAACCCGATTTACACCTTCTGATAGATGCGAAGATAGTCCACGATGAACTCGCCCGTACGCGACGTATCTTCACAGATAAAGTCCGGCAAGCAGATATCAAGAATAACTTCCTCATAGACCTCGGAAACACCGTCGCCCCAGGAGGTTTCCCAATAACATTCGCCGTCAACGTAAAAACGGTACACTTCTTCGGTCCATTCCAGGCCGTACGTGTGATAATCGGTATAGCAAGTTGGGATAGAAACCGGAATCGCGCCCGGATTTTCGGTGCTGATATCACTCACCGGCGGCGGATTCTTCTTAGCCGGCGGATTCTTCATACCCATGACGTGGATCGTAGAACGGATTCCCGGATTTTCTTTGAGGTCGCCCTGCGCCTCCATAATATCGATTTCGGCACTGCCGGGACCGCCTTTGGAAAGCGCCGGATCATACGGATGCGGCGCCTGCAGCCAAAACGCGCTCCACGCGCCGGTCAGTCTCGGATCGTTGCAGATCGCGCGGACTTCAAAATAACCGCGCAGATATTTCTCCCTGAGTGCCGCAGTACCGCCGTACCATCCGGTTCCGAATTCGCCTTCCCGGTATTCATTCCGGATAATCAGGTTGCTGTTTTCCACTCTGACCTGCGACGGTCCGGAAAAGCCCTTGCGCTGCGGGCCCTGTTTGCGGTAATACCACTTGGTCAAATCCAGTTGTGGTGCATCGAAATGATCCTCAAACACCAGACGATAGTTTTCCAAATTCATAAAAATCCCCTCCTGTACTTTCCGCGTTTTATCCTGTTGCCGTTCTACTTCCCGGACAAATATGCCGCCGCTTCCTCGCGTGATTTGAATATGAAAATGTCCTTTGCCCCGTATTTTTGCAGTAACTCCAGCACGTGCGGCCGGCTTTCGGCGCGGTACGCTTCAATAAAGGACAGGAATTCCTCATCCACTTCATTTTCCGCCTCGAACCACGGCATATCCTCGCGCGGTTTTCCTCTTCTTTCGCGGATACCGGAAAGGCAGACATCGACCGGATAATCCAGAAAGAAAACCGTATCGCAAAGGTTCATGCGCCATTCCATTGTGGATCCGAAATTGCCGTCGATGATCCATTCATCTTCTGCCAAGGCGGATTCCAACCTCTGCAGAAAAAGCTCGCGCGGCACCTTCGTTTTATCAGCATTCCAATACATCATATCGAGATAGTAGAGCGGTAACCCTGTTTTCTCCGCCAAAGCCCGTGCAAACGTACTTTTGCCGCTGCCCGGACAACCGATTACGATCACCTTTTTCATCCGATCACTTCCTTTTGAATCTCATTATAGTTTCCAATATCCGGAAAGTCAATCCGGCGCACAAAAGCAGAATCGAAATTGAGCCGGCGTGCATAAAAAGAGCCCAACTCATCCGCTCGACAAGTTGGGCTTAACCGTATATTTTTCGCACCGTGATGATACTTTCCCGATATCACCAAACAGTCGGTACACCTTTCACATAATGCCAGAAATCGCCTTGCTCGACCGGCGCTTCCTCCCTGTAATAATAGCGCGTGGATTTTCCGAACTTTGCATATTCTCCGGAAATCGATTCCTGTTTTAACCGGAAAACCTCAACTTTGGCAAAATCGGATTCAGTGCCACCGAAGAAAATATGTTTCAGATTTCTGCAGTTTTTAAAAGCCTGGTAACCGATCAGCCACAAGCTTTTCGGCAGAACAATGCTTGTAAGACCGGTGCAGCCTGCAAAGGCGTATTCGCAAATTTCCGTTATTCCTTCCGGAAGACTTATGTTCTCAAGAGCGGTGCAGCCCTGAAAAGCGTAGCTGCTGATCTTTCTGACATTCCCGGTAAAGCTGACGGAGGAAAGACTTGTGCAGTTCTTAAAAACATTACTTCCGATATCGATAAAATCGCTTGGGATAACAATATCGGTAAGTCCGGAACATCCGGAAAAAGCACCGTTTTCAATCAAAGCTACACTTTCCGGAATATGTACATTGGCTAGAGCACTGCATCCTTCGAATGCGTAATCAAAAATGATATTGACCCCATTCGGGATATTGATCCGGGAAAGAGCAATACAACCGCTGAAAGCTGCACCACCGATCACGGTTACACCTTCCGGTATTTTTACACTTGACAGATTCGTACATCCTTCAAATGCACTCCATCCGATTTCGGTTACACCTTCCGGTATAACAACATCGCTGCTGTCGCCATTATATTTCATCAAAATCCCGTTTTCGATTTCAAAATCGCGCAAGCCACTCATCTTGTTTGCTCCTTTGGATAACTAATCTCATCGCCCCACGACAAAACTTCGTCAGCCGAAACTTCCGGATCATCTCCGGCGCTTGTCCGATATTATATCACGAAATCACTTTTCTTTCAATGCAGCTAAAAGAATGTCGCCAATCGCTCACGTTCAATCATAATAAAAAAAGAAAAACCATCCGAATGGATGGTTTTCTTTAATGGCTCCTCCAACTGGTCAGTCCGCGCTTCGCTTGGACATAAGTTCCACCAGCCAATCACACTTCGCAAAAGCTCGTGTTCTTGGGGTGGAAGCTTATCGAACGTCGTTCTCGTCCACTTGGACTAAAAGAAATAAAAGAAAAACCATCCGAATGGATGGTTTTTCTTTTATGGCTCCTCCAACTGGACTCGAACCAGTGACACCCTGATTAACAGTCAGGTGCTCTACCGACTGAGCTATGGAGGAATATTTAATTGGTACACCAGCAGGGACTCGAACCCAGGGCCTACTGATTAAGAGTCAGTTGCTCTACCAACTGAGCTACTGGTGCATACTCGGTGCATTACATAGTATACACTCTCATACACCAATTTGTCAATATAAAAATATTTGAACCTCTACCCTGTAGAGGTTCAAATATTCTTTGTGACGGCGTCTATCTATCTTCCCGGGCCGTCTCCAGCCAAGTATTGTCGACGCAAGTGAGCTTAACTTCTGTGTTCGGGATGGGAA
>JBGUUS010000020.1:0-3887 GCA_045133675.1 Oscillospiraceae bacterium
TGGAGCTAGTAGTCGGACTCGAACCGACGACCTGCGCATTACGAATGCGCTGCTCTACCAACTGAGCCATACTAGCAACTGCAGGAGATATCATACCACAAATCGAGAGCGGAGTCAAGAACAAAATGAAAAGAACTGCGGCTTTTTTTGCCGCAGTTCTTTGTGAAGCGTATTTTTATTCGTACGCGAGGATCTTTTCAAACATTTCTTTCTGCGCGTCGTGGATTTTCAGCACGTTGGCATTGTTTTTCGTGCTGTCCACATAGCTGTCCATATCGAGGAAGCAGAGGAACATATCATCCAGACCGCCGTCGAGACCAACCTTTTTGCAAAAATACTTGCCTTTCAGCTGATAACGGTCGCCTTCGATGTTTTCGCCGCCGGCAAATTCTGCGATATCAACGAACGAAACACCGACCGATTTCAGATTTTCATATCCGGCTTCATCCAGCAGGAAAAGGAAATCTCTCGTCTCCGAGAGACGGCCGATCATCTGTGCGAAGGTCATATTGGTCATATCCGTTGCCTGTTCCCCGTTTCCGGTAACTTCATAGCTCAAAAATTCAACCTGAACATTGCCGTCGCCGTTTACATCACTGGCAAAACCGCGAAGTGACGGCGAAAACAGGCCGCTTGCACCGGAGAAGGAGCGCTCCGAAACAACGATCAGCGAAAGGTCGTATGTCGGACGAACCAGGAAGCTGGCGACACACGCAACAACCGTGATGATCAGAATAACAACAACGATCATAATCTTTTTGTAATGATACAAAAAGTTCTCCCAAAGTCCCTTCATCGTGGTTGGCACCAGATATTCGCGTTCTTCATCCTGCCGTTCTTCCAGACCGGCTTTGACGCGGCGCGTTTTGATCATATCTTCACGTCTTTCGTTGTAACGGTTGATATTTGCCATAGTACAGCCTTCTTTCTCCTGTATGTAAAATTGCGGACAGCGCTTATCCGCCTTTTTTCGATGTCAATGTGAAGATTATAACACATACCGCAAGCGCTTTCAAGGAACGATTTGTAAACAAATCACAGAAGAAAAAGAAATCGAATATTTACAACTTCTCATTTTCATTGTATGGATGCTGTGCTATAATAGAAACAAATATATTACCCGGAAAAGGAGAATCATTATGGCCAATTACCGCAGCGATACGGTTGTATATCAGATCTATCCGCGCTCTTTTCGTGATACGGACGGAGACGGATTCGGTGATCTGCGCGGTATTATCGAAAAACTCGACTATCTCGCTTCGCTCGGTATCAATACGCTGTGGCTCTCGCCGGTCTATGTAAGCCCGGACGACGACAATGGCTACGATATTGCCGACTATACCGCAATTCAGCCGCGATTCGGCACAATGGCGGATTTTGACGAGCTGGTGCAAAAAGCCAAAGACCGCGGTATCGGCATCGTCATGGACCTCGTTATCAACCACACCTCCGACGAGCACGAGTGGTTTAAACGTGCACTTGCAGGTGAAAAAAAATACCGCGACTACTACATCATCGAAAAAGGCAAAAACGGCAAGCTGCCGAACAACTGGGGCAACTTTTTTGCCGAATGTCCGTGGACGAAATTCGGCGACAGCGAGGATGAATATTATCTCCACCTTTTTTCCAAAAAACAGCCGGACTTGAACTGGCATAACCCCGAAGTTTTGGAAGAAGTCAAGAAGATCATGCGCTTCTGGCTCGACAAAGGCGTTGTCGGCTTCCGCTGCGACGTTATCAACGTGATCTTCAAAAATACACTTGCCGACGGCAAAAAGCAGTTCATCCTCACCGGACAGGAGCACTATCTCTCCACGCCGGGCTGCCACAAAATTCTGCAGGAGCTGCGCCGCGATGTGCTCGAGCCGTACGGCGCGTGGGCGGTCGGCGAAACCGTTTTCGTCGACGTTCCAAAAGCACACGATCTCTGTGATCCGGAACGCGGTGAGCTCGATCTGCTGTTCGCGTTTGAACATATGGATGTGGACCACATCATCGTCAAATGGTTCAAACGGAAGCTCAAACCGCAGCGCCTCATGAAAACGCTCACGAAATGGCAGCTCGCGATGGACTGGAATGCGGTTTATTTCGAAAACCACGATCAGCCGCGCTTCATCTCGCGCTTTTGCGATTCGGAAAACTTCCGTGCCGAATGTTCAAAAATGATGGCAGGTCTTCTGATGACACTGCGCGGCACGCCGTTTTTGTATGAAGGCCAGGAAATCGGCATGACGAACGGCGATTTCAAAAATCTCGACGAAGTTGAGGATATCGAAAGCCATAACGTCTATAAGATGGCAAAATCGCTGGGGTTCCCGAAAAAAATGCGTTGGAAGATCATCAAAAAATCCTCGCGTGATAACGCACGCACACCGATGCAGTGGACCGCAGGCGAAAATGCCGGTTTTACCACCGGAAAACCGTGGCTGAAAGTAAACAGCAACCACAAACACGTCAACGTGGAAGCCGCACTTGCCGACAAAAACAGCGTCTTCTACTTCTGGCAGAAGATGATCGAACTGCGCAAAACGGACGAAGTCTTGCTGAACGGTTCGTTCACGCCGCTTTACGAGGGCAAAGCGATCTATGCATACAAACGCGAGTGCAACGGTGATTCCCGTATTGCAATCTGCAACATGAGCGGTAAAACCGCCAAACTGCCAAAGGAACTCTCCGGCGGCGAAATTCTTCTCGCAAACTATACACAGCCAAATCCGGACATTATGCAGCCCTTTGAATTCCGGCTGCTCAAAAAATAAGGAGGCCAGTATATGAAACTGATCTGCAGCAAAACGCAACCTTTCGCAAAAGCCGACCCCATGCTTTACGGTCATTTCCTGGAGCATTTCCACCGCCAGATTTACGGCGGCGTATACGATCCGACGTCGAAGTTTGCCGATGAAGACGGATTCCGCACCGATGTAATTGAAGCACTCCGCCGTATCAAAACACCGATCATCCGCTGGCCGGGCGGCTGCTACGTCTCGGCTTACGACTGGCATCTGGGTGTCGGCAAAAACCGCGTTCCGTCCTTTGATAAAGCGTGGCGTGTAGAAGAAACCAACGAGTTCGGCACAGATGAATTCGTCAAGCTCTGCAAAAAGCTTGACTGTGAACCGTACATCTGCACGAATGCCGGAACGGGTACTGCCGAAGAGATGAGCAACTGGGTTGAGTACTGCAATCTGCGCGATATGGGCCGCTTCGCCAAAGAACGCATCGCAAACGGTTACGAAGAACCGCATAAGGTCAAATACTGGAGTATCGGCAACGAAAACTACGGTGTTTGGGAAATTGGCGCAAAGGATGCCGAAGAATGGGCAAAGCTCGTCCGCGAGTCGGCAAAAATGATGCTTCATGTGGATCCGAAAATCGAAATTTCCGCCGCTTCCATCCTTGATCTGGATTGGAACATCAATCTTCTGCAGAAAGCCGGAAAGTTCCTTGACTGGCTCTCGATCCACCATTATGCGGAACACACAGCGGGCGGTGCACCTTCTGTCGGCTATGACCGCCAGATGTTGCGCACCGGCGACGACCTGGAAGGACTCATCGACCGTGTACGCGCATATCTCATCGCAACCGGCCTTGAAAAACGAATCAAGATCGCATTTGACGAATGGAATCTGCGCGGCTGGTATCATCCGTTCGCACCGGATGTCCTGGATGTGGAAAGACAGTGCGAAGACAGCGAAGACTTCTACCGCAACAAGCTGCTCGCCGCACGCGATAAAAACGACCTGAACGAAACCTATACGATGGCAGATGCGGTGTTCTCTGCAACATTCTTAAACATCTGTCTCAGAAACTGCGATATCGTCAAAATGGCGTGCTTCTCGCCGGTTGTCAACACACGCGGCGCGATCTATACGTACGACGACGGTCTT
>JBGUUS010000021.1:0-3173 GCA_045133675.1 Oscillospiraceae bacterium
CAATTATGATGCGATGCAATCGTTCAATGACGTGCTTGAACAGGATCTGCTCGATGCCGGTGCATCGGTAACGCGTTATCCGTCCGAGATGGGTGACGTGATCTGTGCCGAAGTCGGTGAAGGACCGTACCGCGTGCTCCTGCTCGCTCATAAAGACACGGTTTTTCCGGTAGGAACACTCGAAAAAAATCCGTTCCGTGTCGAAGAGCGCGGCGGACAGCACGTTTTGCGCGGACCGGGCGTATTTGATATGAAAGGCGGCGTCTGTATGGCGGTTGAGCTTTTGCGGCATTTTGCAAAAGCGCCGGTTCCGGGATGGAAAATCACCGCGCTGTTCAACAGCGACGAAGAAACCGGCTCGCAGTGCAGCCGCGGCATTATCTGTACATTCATGACCAAGAGCGAATACTGCCTTTGCATGGAACCGGCAAATCCGGGACAGTGCGTCACTTCGCGAAAAGGCATCGCCTCGTTCAAGCTGATCGCAAGCGGTATTTCCGCACATTCGGGCACGAACTATCTGGACGGTGCAAGTGCCGCCGAGGCACTCTGCCGCGTGATCGCAAAAGCGTATGACCTGCGCGACGACGAAAAAGGACTGAGTATCAACATCGGTCTGATGAACGCGACGGGTGCAAGAAATATCGTATGCGACCATGCAGAAGCACAGGGTGAATTCCGCAGCTTTGACCCGGCGGCGATCCGCGACGCTATGAATGCACTTTATGAAATCTGCAGCAAAAACGACGTTAAAAACACCTTTGTTGAAGCAGATCCGTATCCGAGCCGCCCGCCGATGGAGCAAAAAGCGGAATCGAAACAGATCTATGAAATTGCGGCGGCTTGTGCCGAAGAACACGGTCTCAAACTCGCCGAATGTGCACGCGGCGGCGGAAGCGACGCGGCATTTGCTTCCCATATGAATGTTCCGGTTTTAGACGGCTTGGGTGTGGAAGGCGGAAAACCGCATACCGCAAACGAATTTGCCGTTTTGGATACGATACAAAACCGCCTGCGTCTTTGCGCCGACCTGATCGTGCGCACCGCCGCATCCGGACTTTTTCAGTAAAAGGAGATATCACTATGAATATGGATTACTTAAAACAGATCCGCACACTTTTAGAACACGTGGAGCAGAATATGGCACCGGTGATCGAAAAAGTTGCCGAAGCCTGCGCCGATACAATCGCAAATGACGGTCTGCTCTATTTCTTTGGCACGGGCCATTCGCACATGATCTGCGAAGAGCCGTTTTACCGCGCAGGCGGTCTGGCAAACATCTCGCCGCTTCTCAAAAACTCGCTGATGCTGCACGAAGGCGCCGCAGCAAGCAGCATGTATGAGCGTCTCCCGGGTATGGGTACGACCGTTATCGAAAGCAGCGACTTAAAAGTCGGTGACGTGATCTTTTTGATCTCCAACTCCGGCAGAAACGCGGCGTGCATCGATGCGGCAATCGCGGCAAAGGCAAAAGGCGCTGTTACCGTTGCGATCACAAGCCTTAATCATTCGCGCAGTGTTTCCTCGCGCCATCCGAGCGGTAAAAAGCTCTATGAGCTCTGCGATTTCGTTTTGGATAACGGCGGTGTTTACGGCGACGCGTGCGTGCACCTCGACGGTATGGAAGAAGGCGCAATGATCTCGCCGACTTCTTCGGTTATTGATATCACGATGCTCAATATGACGATGACCGCAACGGCGGAAAAGCTGCTGGAGCGCGGCATTTATCCGACCGTATTCACGAGCGCTAATGCCGAAGGCGGCGACGACAAAAACGCAAAGATCATCGAAGAATTCAAAAAACGCGTGCCAATCCTCTGATCAGGAGAAATCGACGATGAAAAAAACGGTTATTTACGCGGCCTCCTGCACAAAGGACGGCGGAATCGGTCGCTACCTCCTGGAAGACGGAAAACTCCGGCTGGTCGATATGACGCCGATGGACCGTCCGATGTATATGGCGGTCGAGAACAACAAGATGTATGTCCTTTTGATGGCGCCGTTTGCAAACGGTGAAAGCGGTCTTGTCTCCTATGATATCGGCGAAGACGGTGCGCTTTTGAATCCGTCCGAAATCACTTCGACAAAAGGCATCGAAGCGTGCCATCTCTCGGTCGAAAACGGCACGGTTTACGCAGTTAACTATGTCTCCGGCAGTGTGTTCAAAACGCCGGATCTGCTTGTCACGCACGAAGGAAGTGGTCCGAACCTGCCGCGCCAGGACAAGGCACACACGCATTTTACCGGTTTTACGCCGGATAAGAAATACCTCTGCGTCGTGGATCTCACGCTTGATACGATCTTTTTGTACGACCGCGATCTGCATGTGGTGAAAAAGGTGGAAACACCGAGAGGTCAGGGTGTGCGCCATCTCGCGTTTTCCGACGACGGCAAATTCTGCTTTGCGGCAAATGAGCTCGGCTCGAGCGTTTCGCTTTTCGCCTATGACGGCGCGGATATGAAACTGCTCGACACGGCAAGCTGTCTCCCGGCAGATTTCAAAGAAAAAAATACTGCGGCGGCGATCCGCTGTTTCGACGGCAAAATCTTTGTATCAAACCGTGGCCATGATTCGGTTGCGATCCTCACATTCGACGGCGAAAAGCTGCAGCTCGAAAGCTGTTTTGCCTGCGGCGGTTCTTCTCCGCGCGATATGATCCTGTTTGATGATTATCTTCTCTGCGCAAACCAGCTTGGCAACAGCGTGACGGTATTCAAAAAAGAAAACGGCACCTACGTTATGACGGATGATGTCAAACTCGATGCCGCACTCGCACTGCTTGTAAGATAAAACGCAATACATTAAAAAAGCGATGGAGCTTAAAAAACTCCATCGCTTTTTCTCATTCTTTCAGCAGACCGATCTGTATCGAGAAGATGCACGCTTCCTTGTACTGCACGGACTCTTCGCCGTAGCGGCTCATGATATCCGCAAGACGCGTGTGAATATCGACCGTGTTTCCGGCAGAATCGATGCACATATCGACCGTGTTCAAAAGTTGCAGGGCATCCGAAGCATAACCGGCATTGATTTTGCCGTGCCAGTAGACCTCCTGCCAATACGGATATCCCTGTTCTTTCAACAGCAAACCGCCGATCGCGGCATGGTCCGGCTGTTTTTCGGCAAATTCATAGCCGATATCGTGAACATAGCCGAGCAAAAACATTTCGCG
>JBGUUS010000022.1:0-10063 GCA_045133675.1 Oscillospiraceae bacterium
GCACGCGTGATATCGTCGAGCGGATCGAGATATGCCGTATGCAAAAGCGCATCGTATACGCCGTAAAGTTCGGCGGTTTCAAGCGCCTTCTGCCGCAAATACGTTTCATCGATCTGCAGAGCACAGTCGTGAAGAACCTCCGGATCGACACCGGCGTTTTTCAGTTCCGTTACCGCTTCCAGCATCGTCTGCACGAAAGCATCGCTGCGGGCGGATTTGGCATAAACCGAAAGGCGGTCGCCGATTTCCTGCACCGCCTGTGCCATCAATACGGATTTTGCACAGTCATTCGCATATACACCGGCACCGCCGCCGTAGAGTTTGAACGCCGTCTGTGCAAGACGGGTAAAACTCGTCACCGTCACGTTTTTCAGAATATCGGAGGGAATACGCGCAAACAGCCGCTTTTCCGTCTCAAAGGTGTACTGCTCCGGCACGATCAGAAAGACCTTTTTCACTTTTGCGGTCTCTTCGATTTTCTTGTCAATCCAGACCGTCTTTCCGCTCTTTGCCGGACCCATAATCAGCTGCAGCATTGCTTTGCCTCCTTGCGTTGTGTTGCTTTTATTCTACCACAGTTTCCTTTGAAATTCTACACCAAGCGCTGTCCGATAAAGCGGTCTCATTCACCAAAGAGAAAGCGACAAAAATTTTCATACAGCTCAACAAGGAAGAAGCGAACCTCATATCCTTCCTCGGTTACGATATCCTGTTCCTCGGGTGAGAGAATATCGAGTGGTTCTTCCGCCGCTGCCGCCGGGATGCACAGCGGCGGATACAGTACACACCACCAGTTTTTACCCGCACCTTCGCCGATCGTGATGCGAACCGCGTCGTAATATCCCGCCGGAAGCGTCACGTTCTCATAAACACGGGTGGTAAAATACATCCGCACAAGTTCTGCCTTTGCGGTATCGTTGCTTCCCTGCCGCAAAAGCTCGCTGTTTGCGGCGGCTTCGATCATAGGAAGCTGGGCTTGCGCGGCTTTGACCGTCCGAGATTTGTCCGTTTCCTCCGTGAACAGCCCGAGTGAAAGGAGATGATCCCGCACAGCAAGTTTGATCCGCTGATCCTCCTCACTGTCGGAATTTGCAAGGATGTGCAGACGCAGGAACTCCTCGCGCAGAGTGTCACAATCTTTAAAAAACGACACAGCTGCGGAAACAAGCAGAGTAAGCAACAGGGATACGGCGAGAAACAAAGCGGCGACCGTGCGTTCCCGATTGGATGAAATCATAATCTTTTCGTCCTTTCCATTTTCATTCAGACGGAGTATGAACCAAAAAATGGAGAAATATTCTGCAAATCAAAAAATAAAACCGATCTGTTTGGCAGATCGGTTTATGTATAAATTTTACTTATATCAGACCGCAGAGCCGATACAGCTCTTCAATACAGGGTGATTTACAGGCAATATATCCGTCAATATCGTCCGGATACCGTTTTGCGGCGGTTTCTTTTACCGCGCTGTATTTTTCTGCCGCTTTTGGATGCGCCCGCAGATAATCGCGGAACGTGATATGGCGGTGCAGTTCGTTTGAATCCTGCGGGCATACGTACAGATGATGCGTTTGCAGGTGCGGCTTATCGGAGTACCGGAACGCCTCTCGATCTTTGATCCCAAGATCGCCTTCATGAATATAACCGATCCGTTCAAGACCGCGGACCACAGCATCAAACACCGTATAATCTTTGATGACCACATCGATATCGATACACGGTTTTGCGGACATTCCTTCCACCGATGTACTGCCGACGTGTTCAATCCCGACGATCAGATCGCCGACCGCACTTTCAATTTCGCTTTTGATTTTTTCAAAATCGGATTTCCAAGTGCTATCATACGGCAAAACATTCACTTTTTTCGTTCGCATACGAAAGCCTCCGTTATCCGGCAATAACCTTTGCGCCGTAATTCGCCGGCGCAAAGACGTAGCTTTCACCGTACGCTTTCAGCTTTTCGGCAGCAGCCGCGGCGGCAGTCTCTTTTTCAAATAAACCGTAAATCACAGATCCGCTTCCTGTCATAACGGCACCGAGCGCATCGCAGGAGAGAAGCATCTCCTTGACTTCGGTGAGAATCGGCAGATCTTCGGTCTCTTCAAATACGTTTTTCATCTGACAGCCGACAGCGGCCAGATCGCAGGCTTCAACCGCTTTCACCATTGCCGCCGTATCCGGACGGCTAAAGGCTTCGCCGCTGTCAAAGCGCGCAAACGCCTCTTTCGTGCTGATCGAAAATGCGGGTTTTACCGCGGCAAACCAGCAGGAAGGCAGATCACGAATCGGTTCGATCACTTCGCCGATACCGGTGACACGTGCCGTTGCTCCCATAATACAAAACGGAACGTCCGCACCGAGTTTTAATCCGATTCCGCAGAGTTCTTCTTGAGAAAGACCGGTTTCATAGAGCACATTCAGTCCAACGAGAACACCGGCGGCATCGGCACTTCCGCCGCCCATACCGGCTCCCGACGGAATTTTCTTTTCCAGATGAATGATCGCGCCGCCCGGCGTTTTCGTCTCACTGAAAAAAGTACGCGCTGCTTTTACGGCAAGATTCGTCGCATCCTGCGGAACGGATGTCGTATTGCAGGTGAAAACGAGACTGAAATCGCTTTTTTCTATGGTGAGAACGTCGCAAAGGCTGACGCTCTGCATCACCATATCCATCAAATGATAGCCGTCATCCCGTTTTCCGGTGATATCCAGCGAGAGATTCACTTTTGCCGGGGCATATACGGAAACTCTGTCCATTGCCGTTCCTCCTCACCAATCAAAAAATTTAAAACGCTTGATGTCGATCGCCTTGACCGGGCACATCTCATGACAGCAGAAGCAGCGGATGCAATTTTTATAATTGATCTGTGCCTTGCGATTGATGACCTTGATCGTCTTTGCCGGACAGCTTTCCGCGCATTTTCCGCAGCCGATGCAATTCTTTTTGCGGATCGACGGCTTGGAAGTAAGCAGTTTATCTGCGATCGGCTGCAAAAACTTCGGGACGCGGTCGGTGAATGCGATCTCTTTCGATTTCGGCATTTTATAATCGGTATATGTGCACAGCTCATCGCCGACCGTCTCGATCTCTTCGGCATTCAGCGGACAAAGGCCGCGCGCCGCCGAATTCGATACCGTATAAACGTCGGAAGGATTGAGCCCGATCATTTTGCAGAGCAATACGTCCAGCTCGTACGGCGATTTGGAAGCAAACAGCATTTCGGTCTGTTTCGGTGTTCCGCCGGTTGGCCCGTCGCCTTCCATGGAAACGATGCCGTCCGCAATGATCAAATCCGGATGTACCGTTTCACAGAGGTCGACAAGCATCTCGCAAAACTGCTGTTTATCCGGAAAGCGCCAGTGAAACTCCGGTTTCATCAGTCCCGGAACCGTTCCGAACAGGTTTTTGACACCGCCGGAAAGCATCGTCATGCCGTGCGTTTTCACCTTCGCCGCATCGATGATATAATCGGCGTTCTGCACCGGATTGATCAGCGTAAAACTGTGAACGAGCTTGTTTTCCGCACGTTCGCGGATAAAACTTCCGGTATCGAAATTGAGTTTTGCACCTGTATTTTTCGCAACTTCCGTCATACCGGATGCTTCGTAAATACCTTTTAACGCAGCTTCCGTATACGGGCCGCCCGGGCTGTCGGCAATCGTGATGTCCGTAACACCGCAGTCTTTTACACAGCGCACGATCGCTTCAACGACCGCCGGATGCGTTGTGGTGGCCTCCTCCGGTCTGCGTTTTAAGATCAGGTTCGCTTTGATCAGCACACGCATTCCGGCTTTCAGCTCATCTGCAATATGCAGACGGGCAAAATGCGACTGCATTGCCGCATAGACGGTTTCGCGGTCATAGTCCTTTACACGGGTAATGCTGACCATTTCAGATCAAACCTGCCTTTCTCTCCTCCAAAAATGCGCCGATGCGGGTGACCGCTTCGGTGATATGCTTGATCGAATACGCATAGGAAACACGGATATATCCTTCGCCGCAGGCACCGAATGCACCGCCCGGAACAACCGCAACGTGTTTGGAATACAGGAGTTTTTCGCAGAACTCCTCAGAGGTAAGTCCGGTCGAAGTGATGCACGGGAAGATATAAAACGCACCTTCCGGTTCAAAGCAGGAAAGTCCCAGTTTATTGAACGCATCGACGATATAGCGGCGGCGCATATCATATTCTTCAACCATGCTTTTGATGTTTTCATCACAGCGGCGCAGTGCTTCAACCGCCGCATACTGGCTGGTTGTCGGCGCACACATGATCGCGTACTGATGGATTTTTGTCATCTGTTTGATGATCGGTTCCGGACCGCAGGCAAAGCCAAGGCGCCAACCCGTCATGGAAAACGCCTTCGAGAAGCCGTTTACCACGATGGTGCGCTCTTTCATACCGTCGATCGAAGCGATCGAAACGTGTTTTCCCGAATACGTGAGTTCCGCATAAATTTCGTCGGACAGCACGATGATGTCCGTTCCGCGCAGAACCTCTGCGATTTCTTCCAGATGCTCTCTGCGCATAACTGCGCCTGTCGGATTGTTCGGAAACGGCAGAACGAGCAGCTTCGTTCTGTCGGTGATTTTTTCTTTTAAGCGCGCCGCGGTCAGACGGAAGTTTTCCTCCGCAACGGTTTCAACCGGAACGGCAACACCGTGCATCATCTCGATGATCGGCGCGTATGCAACGAAACACGGTTCTACAACCAAAACCTCGTCGCCTTCTTCGATCAGCGCACGCACACACAGATCGATCGCCTCCGAACCGCCGACGGTTACAACCGTCTCGGTTATCGGATCATAGGAGAGATCAAATTTGCGCGCCATATAACGGCTGATCTCCTGCCGCAGCGGAACAAGGCCGCTGTTTGCGGTATATGTCGTTCGGCCGCGTTCAAGTGTTTCGATACCGGCAGCGCGAACGCTCCACGGCGTTTTGAAGTCCGGTTCGCCGATCGAAAGCGAGATCACATCTTTCATATTTGCGGCGATATCGAAAAATTTACGGATACCGGACGGTTTTATTTTCTGCACCCGTTTTGACAGAATTTTCTCGTAATCCATCAAAACCAGATGCCTCCTCTTTCGTCTTCCTTCTCCTCGTGCAGGACAACGCCTTTTTCCTTATAGCGCGAGAGAATGAAGTGCGTTGCGGTGGAAAGAACGGAGTCAAGCGCGGAAACACGCTGGGATACGAAGATCGCAATATCCTTAAAGCTCGAACCTTTGACCGTCAGCATCAGGTCGTAGCCGCCGGACATCAGATAGACATCGTCGACCTCCGGATATTCCGCGATCTTTTCGGCAATTTCATCGAAACCGCAGTCACGTTTTGGCGTTACGCGCAGTTCGATTACAGCGGCAACATAGTTTTCCGCCATTTTATCGCGGTCGAAAATCGGTTTATAGCCGCGGATCACGCCGTCTTTTTCAAACCGATCGATAATCTCTGCAACTTCAACTGGGCTTTTACCGGTCATAACTGCGATCTGCTCGTTCGTATAACGCGCGTTTTCTTCCAGAAGTTTCAGTACTTTTTCCATTCAAATACCCTCTCTTACAATTTTACTTGAACCGGCTTGCGGTTTTCAAAATACGTCACCGCATCAAAACCGTATTCTTTAATCACCGGGATCGCCTTCTCCCGATACATACCGATGCGGTCCGGTGTATGTGCATCACTGCCGAATGTCAAGTATTCGCCGCCGGCTTCCTTGAACATCCGCAGGTATTTTTTGAAGAGTTTCAGCTCCACACCATCTTCGTGACGGTAGGATTTCGTGTTGAATTCGAGCGCTTTTTTCTTAGCAATCAGAATGCCGAACAGCTCGTTCACCTTCTCGTCAAAGCGGTCGGCAAACGCCATACCGCCGCGCTTTTCCAGATCGCAGTAGCGGTACGGATACGTCAGATGCGCCAACGTATCGAATTTACCCCAGTTTGCCAGCTCCAAAAGCTCGTCGTAATACTGGGTCATTGCCGCAAGGAATTCCTCATCGGAAAACGCATCGGCATTCATATCGTAAAAATCGCCTTTTTGGCGGATGCAGTGTACCGAACCGATAACCATATCATATTCGCGCATCGAAAGGATCTTCTCCGCTGTTTCGAGATCCCATACAGCCTGACCGACCTCAATGCCGCAAAGCAGCTTGATTCCGGCATTTTCCTGCATCGAACGGATATTGTCCGCCGATGCCGGCATCGTAACAAGCAGATTATCGCGTTCAACACGGTCGAGCTCACAGTGGTCGGTTACTGCCAAAACACCGATATCGTTTTCTTTCGCCGATGCGATCATATCACAAAGCTTCGACTTCGAGTCGAAGGAATATTCCGAATGCGTATGCAGATCGATAAACATAAGATCAACTTCCTTGGATAAACATGTATTCGAATATATCATACCATAGTTGCAGGCGTTTTGCACGATTTTTTCGTGCTTTTCCCGTTTTTGCACAAGATAACAGGCGTTTGATGAAATAAAATCGGCACTTCAACGCGTTGAAAAGTCTTTTTTCCAAAGCCGATTTATGATATACTTATGTCGTATTATTTTAACCATTCATTCCATAGGAGGAATTTTACTATGCGCGCAGTTATCACTGTTATCGGCAAGGACACCGTTGGTATCCTTGCAAAAGTCAGCGGCATTTGCTCGAATTATAACGCAAACATCATCGACGTTTCCCAGACCGTTATGCAGGACCTTTTCGCTATGATCATGCTGACCGAAATCGGTCAGATGAGCACGGATTTCACCGCATTCAAAAACGAGCTGAAAGCGCTCGGCGAAAGCCAGAACCTTTCGATCCATGTTATGCACGAAGATCTGTTCAACTCCATGCACAAAATCTGATTTTCAGAAAGGATTCTCCATCGAAGCATGATTAACGTAAACGATATTCTTGAAACGATCCGGATGATCCAGGACGAAAATCTGGACATCCGTACCATCACCATGGGTATTTCCCTGCTCGACTGCATCGACCCGGACATCGACAAAGCCTGCGAGAAGGTCTATGAAAAGATCACCCGCTGTGCGAAAAACCTCGTTAAAGTCGGCGAAGATATTGAGCGCGAATACGGCATTCCGATCATCAACAAGCGTATTTCCGTCACGCCGATCGCGATCATCAGTGCGGCCTGCAAAGAAAGCCCGGTTAAATTCGCAAAAACACTCGACCGCGCGGCAGAAGCCGTCGGCGTTAACCTCATCGGCGGTTATTCCGCGCTCGTGCAGAAAGGCTTTTCCGCCGGCGATATCGAGCTGATCCGTTCGATCCCGGAGGCACTTGCCTGCACCACACGCGTCTGTTCTTCCGTCAACATCGGCTCCACCAAAGCGGGTATCAACCTGGATGCCTGCAAAATGATGGGCGAAGTCGTAAGAGAGGCGGCAGAACGCACCGTCGATCAGAAATGCTTCGGCGCGGCAAAGCTCGTCGTATTCTGCAACGCACCGGAGGATAACCCGTTCATGGCGGGTGCGTTCCACGGTGTCGGCGAACCGGACTGCATCATCAACGTCGGTGTTTCCGGTCCGGGCGTTGTCCGTGCGGCGGTTTCCAAATATCCGGATGCTTCCATCACCGAGATCGCAGATGTCATCAAAAAGACCGCGTTCAAGATCACCCGTATGGGTCAGCTCGTCGGTACCGTTGCTTCCGAGCGTCTCGGCGTTGAATTCGGCATCGTAGACCTCTCGCTGGCTCCGACTCCGGCTGTCGGCGACTCGGTTGCGCATATCCTTGAAGAGATCGGTCTGGAGCAGTGCGGCACCCACGGCACCACCGCTACCCTCGCTATGCTCAATGACGCGGTTAAAAAAGGCGGTGTTATGGCTTCTTCCCGTATCGGCGGCCTTTCAGGCGCATTCATTCCGGTTTCGGAGGATGCCGGCATGATCGACGCGGCAAAATCCGGCGCGCTCTGTATCGAAAAGCTTGAGGCAATGACCGCGGTATGCTCGGTCGGCCTCGATATGATCTGCATCCCGGGCGACACCCCGGCGGACACCATTGCGGCGATCATCGCGGACGAAGCGGCGATCGGCATGGTCAACTCGAAGACCACCGCCGTCCGTGTCATTCCGGCGATCGGCTGTGAGATCGGCGACGAGCTCGATTTCGGCGGCCTGTTCGGCAGCGGCCCGGTCATGAAGCTCAACACGAACTCCTCTTCGAAATTCATCAACCGCGGCGGCCAGATCCCGGCACCGCTGCAGAGCCTCAAAAACTGATTCGAAAACAACAAAAGACCGACTCGCTTGAGTCGGTCTTTTTTGATTGTGTTTTGGTTATTCAAACACTTTTACGATTTTCAGTTCCTCGCCGCGTTTGTCGATGGCGTAGAGATTAAATCCACTATTCTCCTCAAAAACATCATAAAAGCTGAAGTCTTCATCACCAGCTATAAAGCTGTTAATATTCCCATCCAAAGCAATGCTCTTTTTCGTTTCAAAATTCTCGTTTAACACACGAAATTCTTGTTTTTCAACAGAATTCAGCGTATTACCTGCATAATAAAATGTCAAATGATTTGTTCCATCATACGCATAAAGATCGTACACGCCTTCTTTTCGATCTTTCAGCGTGACAAATGGCTCATATGTTTCTGTTTCCGGATCATAACTATAATAAACAGTGGAATAATCATCGCGCAAATATGCGGTTTCATCAACATAAGTTGCAATCACACGATCGTGATATGAATTCTCATAATTCATATAGGAATCTTTTGACATCCCCGGCATTGCGAGTTCACTTACTTCAAGTGATTTCAAATTAACCTTTTTCCATTCCACGTTTACATAACCTGGATTTTCTTTGTCAACAACCGCGTTACGAAGATAAATGTAATTTCCCAAAATATGCGGCGGCGCATACGCGACCGAGTCTTCTTGATAAATCACTTCTGGCGTCAAACTTTTTTCTGCTAGTTCATTTAAAGCAACTCGAGAAAAAGTATAAATACAATCCACAGAATCAACCGCTGTCATATATAAATATCCGCGATGCATCATGTAAGAATGATGTACCGTCCAATCGTATGGCAGCTGACAAATCTTTTCACGAGTACATTCTTGGGGATTGACACGATACAGCGTACTTGCGGTGTATCCGTCTGCATCGCTCTCTCCTGCTTCCAAATACAGCGCCCCCTCATAGTACTGCATAAAAAGCCATCTTGACGTTGCCGGAAAATATGCGGAACAGGATTCATCCGAATGAGCACATTCCGGACGATTACACAGTGGCGCAACGACAGAACTTTCCCGATCAAAATAAGAAACAAACTGCCCGTCATAGATATAATATCCATCTTCCGCTGGAACAATCGCATTTTTCATCGATGCAAAGAATGTTACCGGAAAATCCGTTTCTACATTGTAACTATTCGGAAGACTTTCATACACAGACGGTTCTTTGAAAGACGGTGCACAGGCGGTGAAAGAAAAAGTGAACAAGAAGCATAAAAAGATAAGAATAATCTTTTTCATAAAATCTCCTTACTTCAATAAAGAAAAGCCCCGAAGGGCTTTTCTACCACTTAAAATTAAATTGGATCCACAGTTTCAATATGTCCAATACTATATGCATTCTCGTCATGACCAGCAAAAGCATATTTCGCTACATAAAGTGTGGACTTCAATCAACCAAACTTGGCTGAAGCGCTTTTGTAATTTCATAATAGCATATCTATGACTATGCGTCAACATATTTCTCACAAAAGAATACACCTTTAGGATATTTTTTTATGACTTCTTGCGGTGTATCGTTTGTTCTGCTATACTGAACTTAAAGGAGGCTTTATTATGAAAAAGAAAATCTTATGCATTCTGTTCACCTTTCTTCTGCTCTTTACCCTCTCTTCCTGTACGTCGTATCCGGAAGAAACGCGGATGGCAAAAGATTATCTCGGTATGACCTTCGGCGAGGTCAAATCCCTTTGGGGAAATGACTGCACCCTCGGCGGTGACCTCTACGACGGTGCCAAAAAAGGTGTCTGCTACGAAGACGGCAGAACACCGTATATCTTCCTTTTTGATACAGA
>JBGUUS010000023.1:0-28816 GCA_045133675.1 Oscillospiraceae bacterium
TTGGAAGCCGTCTGATGGATAAAGCCGGTCTGCATCTTTGCGGAAGTGTTTCCTGCCCGGTGCAGAAATTCCGTTTTACAAAAGATCTTGAAGCTGTCGATATCCATCTGCTGCCTTATTTTGAACCGCATCATATCCGCGCGCTTTGGCCGGAAGCATCTGTTAAAACGATGCAGGATTCCTTCGATACCGTCTTGGCACAGATGCGCGATTCACTTGATCCGGATGTCGCGCAGATTCTTGTAGCACACGGATTTTTCTCGACCGGTTCTTCTGTTGAAGAGGAAATCGGCGGAAGTGAACATATCACGCTCGTTAATCCGCCTTTTGATTATGTTGCACTCGGTCATCTCCACGGATGCCACTCGGCCGGAAAAGACACAATCCGCTATTCGGGCTCACCGCTTAAATATTCAATTGATGAAGCTGCGCAGAAAAAGCAGTTTCTCATTCTGGATTTTGAAAACAACAAACTGCAGAATATCACCGCTGAGCCGTTCACCTGTATTCGCGATGTGCGCATCGTACAAGGTGAACTGGACGAGCTCTGCGACCGGACGAAGCAGTTTGATCTTGACGACTATATCTTCGCCGAACTTACCGATAAAACGATCCGTGTCGGTGCGATCCAGCGTTTAAAAGCGGTTTTCCCGAACA
Organism: Oscillospiraceae bacterium; assembly: GCA_045133675.1. Classification (GTDB taxonomy): domain Bacteria; phylum Bacillota; class Clostridia; order Oscillospirales; family Ruminococcaceae; genus Paludihabitans. The sequence continues at coordinate 658 of JBGUUS010000023.1, forward strand.
CGCTCGGTCTGCGGTATACCGCGCTGCAGCGCGAATCGTTTTGCCATACCGCGTCGGACAGCGATCATACCGACCGCTCTCCGGAAGCGCTGTTTGCAGAGTTTTTCCGCATTGCCGCCGAACGTGATTTAAACGAAACCGAAACATCCGCCGTGCATGAGGCGATGCAGCTTGCGAAAGGAGGTACCGCTCATGATACCGATTCGACTGACATTTGAGGCATTCGGTCCGTTTGCCAAAAAACAGACGATCGACTTTACGAGATTTGACGACAGCCGTATTTTTCTGATCACCGGCCCGACCGGAAGCGGAAAAACGACAATCTTTGATGCAATCACATTCAGCCTGTTCGGTGATACGAGCGGAAGCACACGCAGCCACAACACGCTAAAAAGCGATTTTATCGGCGACACCGCGCTGTGCTATACCGAATTCACGTTCCGTGTTCACGGATGTGAATATACCGTACGCCGCGTTCCGGCACAAACCTGTCCGAACGCACGCGGAACCGGAACAAAAGCACAGGCAGCAGATGCCATTCTCTCCGATGAAAACGGCGTCATCTGTTCACGTGTCAAAGAGGTGGACAAGAAAATCGAAGAATTGCTCGGCTTAAATTATGAGCAGTTCCGAAAGATCGTTTTACTGCCGCAGGGTGAATTCCGCCGTTTTCTCTCCGACAGTTCCGAGGTAAAGCAGGATATCCTCCGCCGTATCTTTTCGACAGAGATTCTCGGCCGCTTTACCGAACAGCTGAAAACACGTGTTTCTTCCCTCAACACCGAATATCAGCACACGCGTTCGCAGTGTGACGCTTATATCGAAACGATCCGTGCCGAGGAAGAAAGTGAACTCCACACACTTCTCTTGGCACAGCAGCGCGATATGGATGCAATTCTCTCGGCACTTCACGAACAAAACGAAGCACAGCAGAAAACTCATCGCGAGACTGAAGAACAGCTCGCTTTGGCGCGCAAAGAATACGAATCGATCAATACGGACCTTGCACGTCAGGAAAACGAACTGATTGAGCAAAAAGACCGCGCAGAGGCCGAATTCGCTAAAATGAACCTGCATAACGCAGAATGGAGCGAGCGTAAAGATACCATAAACAACCTTCTTCAGATCCAGCCGCTTGCGCAAAAAGAAAATGAAATCGTGCAATCGGATGCTTTGCTTTCTTCCCTGCTTCAAAAGCAAAAAAGAACCGAAGAAGAAAAGGATAAACAGAACCATGCGTTCCAAAGTGCTCAGCAGGCGGTTTTATCCGCACAGGCACAGCATAAAGATGCCTGTTCCGCCGCTGAACAGATCCCGCAGCTGCGTGAATTATTGAACCAGCTCAATACTTTATCGCAGACAAAACAGGAATCGGATACGCTTGATCAAAAGATCCGAAAACTCGAACATCAGCTTAAAATCCTTGCAGAAGCAAAACTCTGGCTTGCGGAAAAAACACACCTTGCCGAACTCCAAAAACAAATTTCCGACCGTGAGGCATTTTTTGCACTGATTCCGCAGTATCATAAAGCGGCACAGGAAGCCGCCGATGCGGCCAACAACACCGCTTCCGCGCTTTCTGCTTATATCGCGGCGCAGGCACCGTTTTTGGCGCAGAATCTGCGTGAAAACGAACCGTGTCCGGTCTGCGGTTCGACCGCGCATCCGCATCCTGCATCTGCCCACAGCCATAGCGGAAGCAAAGAGGCGTACGAAAGCGCCCGCAGCAAAGAAGAAAACGCAGTTCGTCGCCGTGACGCACTGCATAACGATTTGAAAAATAACCTCTCGGAGGAAAACCGCGGAAGTGATCCGTTTGCCTGTCTGCAGGACGAAACAGAACGTCTGCAAACGCTTCGCGATAACGCCGCCGTACTGCAAACGAGCATCATGCGTTTTTCGATCCCGGAGGCTTTGCATAACGATTCTGCCGAACAGCTCGAACAGCGCATTTCCGATAAAAATGCGCTCTATCAAAACGCATGTGGCAGACGTGATGCACTCTCCATCCAGATAGCGGCACTCGAAAAAGCCGTGCCGCAGGATGCCGACGCCAAAACAGTCAATACGCGTATCATTGTGCTGACCGCAGACAAGGACGAAACGGCCGAAATCCTCGAAGGAGCGCAGAAAAACGCCGACAAAGAAAAAACGGAACTCACCCGTATTGAAACTGTCCTTTCCGAAACACTGCAGCAAATTGCTTCGACCGAAAAACTGCGTACCGAACAAAAATCGGAATTCGTTACTTTGCTTTCAGACAGTGCATTTACGCAAAACGAATACGAAACGCTCCGTGCGCTTCTTCCGGAACTTACAGAACGGCAAAATGAATTCAACCGGTACAAGATCGAATACCGCGCAAAACGTGATCTTGTGAAAAAGCTGCAGGAGCAGACCGCCGCGATGCAATATCACGATCTTGCAGTGCTTGAAGCCGCAAAGAAAGACGCCAAGGAAAAACAGGATCTTTTACAGGCCGCCTATAACGCCGAAGACCGCCTTCTTCATGCCAATCTGCAGGCGGAACAACATCTGCATACACAGAGCCGAAAAGAACGGAAACTACGTGAGCAATATGAACAGGCACACCTGCTCTACGGCGTTGCGCGCGGTGATTACAGCGGCCGTGTCAATTTCGAACGGTATGTTCTGGCACATTATTTTGAAAACGTTATCCAAAACGCAAATATTCGCCTTGAACAAATGACGAATTCACGCTATACTTTAATCAGGCGTACCGAATCGGAAAGCCACAACCGCGCTTCCGGTCTGGAGATGGATGTGTTCGACAGTTATACCGGCGTTTCCCGCCACGTTGATACCCTCTCGGGCGGCGAAAGCTTTAAGGTAGCACTTGCTTTAGCGCTCGGTCTTGCCGATATCATCAGCGAAAGTTCCGGCGGTATCGAACTCAATACGATGCTGATCGACGAAGGCTTCGGCTCGCTCGACAGCGATTCGCTCGATGCAGCGATCAACTGCCTGCACGATTTACAGGCGGACGGACGCTATATCGGTATCATCTCGCACGTTGCAGAACTGCGCGAGCGTATCCCACAGCGCATCACCATCAAACCGGGCGTAAACGGCAGTACCGTTTCGGAGGAAACACCGTGAAGCTGAGCCGTATCCTCAAAAATCCGATTGCAATCGCTTTGGCGGTATGCGTCACAGCAGGATTGATTACGATGCTGTTGATCGGCGGTGCAGTCTCTTCGCCCGATGACAATGACTACTTTGAAAAGTCGCGTGCACCGCTTGTTAACATCAACGAAGCGAGCGTTTCCCAGCTGACAGTTCTTGACGGCATTGGTTACACCAGAGCGGAGGCGATCGTAAACTATCGCGCAAAATACGGTCCGTTTCAAAGTATACGCGATATCATGAACGTTCCCGGAATCGGAGAAGGGATTTTCTACGCGATCCGGAATCAAATATATGTCTAAAAGGAGCAGGAATTATGATTATTGAACTGAAAAACGGCAAATTTACCGCACAGATTACTTCCCGCGGCGCTGAGCTTCTCTCGCTTTGCAGAGACGGCCGTGAATTTATGTGGCAGAGAGAGGAAAAATACTGGGGTAAAACCTCTCCGGTTCTCTTCCCGATCGTCGGCAACCTCCGCAACAACGAGGTTACGTATGCAGGTGAACGTTACACCATGGCAAAACACGGTTTCTGCCGCGCGGCAGAATTTGAGGTTTCCGGTGTAACCGATACCGATGCAAGCTTTTCGTACTCCTTCAATGAAGAGACGCTCAAAATGTATCCGTACCGCTTTAAATTCACCCTCTCCTACCACCTTTCCGAAGAGGGCATTTCGATCAATTATAAAGTAGAAAACCTCGACACCAAAGCAATCGATTACTGCTTCGGTGCACACCCGGGCTTCAACGTACCGCTGGATGAAGGCGATAAATTCGAAGATTACTGCATCGAGTTCCCGGAATTTGAGCCGGACGGCTGCCCGGTATTCGATTTCGACAACAACCAGATCAATATGGACAACCGCGTTGACTATATGCAGGGTTCCAAAAAGCTGATGCTGCAGTACGATTTCTTCGACAACGACGCTCTCGTTTTCGACAAAGTCAAATCCGAATCCGTTAAGCTGTATAGCACGAAAACCGGAAGCGGCGTTGAAGTTCTCTTCGGTGATTTCGATTTCGTCGCATTCTGGACCCCGATCAAAGCCGGTGCACCTTTTCTCTGCATTGAGCCGTGGTGCGGCATGGCAGTTTGCTCGGATGAAGGCGATACCTTTGAAGAAAAACGCGGTGTCAAACACCTCGAAGTCGGCGAATCCCAGAACTTTGTTATGACGATCCGTCCGCTGTAAATTTAAGACGTATTGAAAAAAAGGACAGCTTCGGCTGTCCTTTTTTTACGTGTTATAGTGAGACTTTCTGCCCTCTTATTCGTTTAAGAGATGAAAGGAAAACCTTTCGGAAAGGAGAAAATCAATGGACAACGGTGCAAGTAGCTACCGCCGTTTCCTTGATGGCGACGACGAAGGCTTGGCGGAAATCGTACGGGATTATTCGGACGGATTGACGCTCTATCTGAACGGATTCGTAAAGAATTTGACTGTTGCAGAAGAATTGATGGAAGAAACTTTTTTCAAACTTGTGATCAAAAAGCCGCGGTTTAAGATAAAATCCACATTCAAAACTTGGCTTTACACCATCGGACGGAATATTGCTCTCGACTATCTGCGCAAAAATTCCAAACAAGCAGATATCGCATTCGACGATCTCGAAAGTGTTTTGAAAGACGAAACAAACCTTGAAGAAAGATATATCCGCGAAGAGCGAATGCGTACACTCCACTACGCATTAAAACAACTTAACCCGGAATACCGACAGGTTTTATGGTTGTTGTTCTTCGAAAGTTTTTCCGTATCCGAAGTATCTTTCATCATGAAAAAGAACACACGTCAAATGAAAAATCTTGTATACCGCGCCAAAAGCGCTTTGCGGTCGCAACTTAACAAGGAGGGCTTTGTTTATGAAGAGCTATGAAACTATCACGAACAATCTGCTAAAACGCAGGGATCGCTATGTCGCAGTGCAAAAACGCAGACGGGATCAGATAATCGGTACGGCGTCGGCACTGTGCTGCGGGTTACTTCTGTTTTTCGGAATCGGTGTATTCTCCAAGGATTCTGCGCTGATTGGAGGCGAAACATCGGCTCCGCTTCCATCGTCGGCTGTTTCGGAAGATCGGATCATCATTCATTCGATTAATAACTTAACTGCCGACAGACTCCTCCTCGATCTTAAAGAGGAAGATTACATTGAAATTTCACGCGAAGAACTGATTGAATATTACGGTGTCGACTACATTCCGGACGTTCCGAACGATATGAAACCGTGGCCAAATGAAGAAAGCGGCGGCGTTTTCAAAAGAAACGGCGGCATAGGAGAGGTTTACTGGGATCAAAATCTTCTGAATTTCTCGAGTGACGATTTCAAAAGAAATGTTCACCTTGAAGTCCGCAAAAACGGATTTCCGCTCCTCGATTATCTTCATTTTAAAGAAAATGATAAAACTTCCGTGATCAGCGGAACTGAGGTTTTAATCGGGTTAACGGAAAGCGGATATTATTACGCAAGATTTATGTATCAGGATGTGGGATTTGTTTTAGATGCAAACGGTGTATCGCAGGACGAATTCATTTCAATCATTCGTTCCCTTCTCGACTGATTCAAACACGCAAAAATGGCGGCAGATTTCTCTGCCGCCATTTTCAATTTCAAATCAATTATGCGAGGATCGGTTTCAGTGCTTCAGCGAGTACAGCTTTCTGTGCCTCTGCCTCAGCGAGATCCTTACCGAGCGTGGTGAAATAGGTTTTGATCTTCGGCTCAGTGCCGGACGGACGAACGATAACGGTTGCGCCGCCTTCGAGCGTGTAAACGAGAACGTTTGCAGCCGGAAGACCGGTTTCTTCGGTCTTCTTGTAGTCGGTAACTTTCGTTACAGCGTAGCCGCCGATCTCGGTGAGCGGGTTTGCACGCAGATCAGCCATAATGCCAGCCATCTTGTCCATACCGGAAAGACCCGGGAACTCGATGGAGTCGACCTTGTTCAGGTAACGGCCGTATTTTGCGTAAATGCTCTCGAGGCGCTCTTTAACGGAAGAACCGATGCTGCGCAGGTATGCTGCCATCTCGCAGATCAGCATGGAACCGATAACAGCGTCTTTATCGCGGACGTACGGACCACCGAGGTAGCCGTAGGACTCTTCGAAACCAAGGATGAAGCGTTCAACTTCGCCGTCAGCCTCAAGCTGTGCGATCTGATCGCCGATCCATTTAAAGCCGGTCAGAACGTTGCGCATTTCAACGCCGTAGTTTGCAGCAACAGCGTCAGCAAGCGGCGTGGAAACAAGGCTCTTAACAGCAACCGGTTTGTTCGGCATGGTGCCTTTTTCGATGCGGCCTTCGCAGATGTAGTCGAGCAGCAGAACGCCGACTTCGTTGCCGGAAACGAGCTCATAAGTGCCGTCCGGGCATTTGATTGCAATACCAACGCGGTCAGCGTCCGGGTCGGTTGCGAGCATGAGATCAGCGCCGGTCTCTTTTGCGAGCTCAAGGCCGAGTTTCAGTGCTTCAAAAATCTCCGGGTTCGGATACGGACAGGTCGGGAAATTGCCGTCCGGATATTTCTGTTCCGGAACGATGGTGATATCGTCAATGCCGATATCGCTGAGGATACGGGTAACCGGAACAAGACCGGAACCGTTCAGCGGAGAGTATACCAGTTTCAGGCCGGCAGTTTTGCAAAGACCCGGGCGAACCGCGCAAGCTTTGATTGCATCGTACAGTGCTTCTTCGCAATCTTCGCCAACATACTGAATCAGGCCTTTTTCGATGCCTTCTTCAAAGGAGATCAGTTTTGCACCGGTGAGAATATCGGTGTTCTGAATCTCAGCATAAACAACAGCAGCAGCGTCGTCAGTCATCTGGCAGCCATCCGGGCCGTATGCTTTATAACCGTTGTATTTTGCCGGGTTGTGCGATGCGGTTACCATAACGCCTGCATTTGCTTCGTAATAACGCGTTGCAAAAGACAGAGCCGGAACCGGCATCAGTGCTTTATAGATACGAACGTTAATGCCGTTTGCAGCGAGAACACGAGCGGTCTCTTTTGCGAAAACGTCGGAGTTGATGCGGCTGTCATAAGAAACCGCAACAAGCTGATTGCCGCCCTGCGTTTTAACCCAGTTTGCAAGACCCTGCGTTGCCTGACGGACAACGTAGATGTTCATACGGTTGGAACCTGCGCCGAGAACGCCGCGCAGACCTGCGGTGCCGAACTGCAGTGCTACTGCAAAACGGTCTTTGATCTCTTCGTCCTGACCCTCGATCTTCTGCAGTTCCGCAGTAAGAGCCGGATCTTCAAGATCCGCTTCAAGCCAGCGTTTGTAATCGTCTAAATACATGCCAAAAACCACCTTACCCCTGATATTGATTGATAGAAGTTTTAGATACCTCAATAAATATAGTATAATTCATTTTACTTTTCTTGTCAACGCAAAGACGGCGCTTCCGACGCCTTTTTGCAGTACGTTTTCTGTTCTGTATTATGCAAAGAAAAGCACGGTTAAACCGTGCTTTTCTCCCTTTATTCTTCTTTCATCTTTTCCAGATAAGCTTTTGCTCTTGCTATGTTTTCTTCCTGCAGCTCGTTCGTATATTCCTCGGGATTCAGTGCAAATTCCGCAATCTGTTCCGGGAATTTTTCACGGATATCGCTTTCGTATGCAGAACCTTTCTGCGGTGTCCAATATTCTTCCAGTGAGTATTCGCCGTTTTCATCGACCTTGAACGTGAGTACAGCCGGAACAATACCGCTTTCAACCACAGTGAGCTGATCACCGGCAGGAGAATACCGCGCATGATATACCAGCAGGTACACTTTCCGCACTTCAAAATGGTTGTTGCTGCCTGCAAGCGGTGTCGCACTTTCGCTTTCGGACATCAAAACGCGATATGTTTCAACGTGCAGCAGTCCGTCCGGTTTCTCGCTCTGATACTGCTCGTGCAACGCGTTTTCAATCGCCGTATACATATTTTCTTTCACGCCAGGTGCGAAAATCGAATGTGTTCCCTGTTCACCCCAGGAGGTGATATCCTGCTCATCGCTCGAAATCACAATCGTTCCTTCCGATATCTCCATACCCATGAAGCGAGTTTTACCGTCGCTTTCTTCGCCGATCAGCATCATCACGCCTTCCGCATTTTCCTCAAAATGCAGATCCATCCACGGCGACTGGAAGATATTAAAGTATTCAAGTCTGCCGTTATCGTAGACGAGAAATTTGAAGGTAAACAGCCCGGAAGTCGGACCGTACTGTAAAATGCAGCATTCATCAACGCCATCATTGTCGATATCGAAATTCTCCGCATCCATGGTAAGAAGCATTTGCGATGCCTTCGCCCAGAACAGCGCTTCAATCGATTCACGGTATGCTGCGTCAATCTTGTACAGATAGCTCGAATGCGGCATCCGGATCGCATATACCGCTACATCGTCCTGTGTAACTTCCGGAAGATATGTACAGACAATGGCGGCCATTTCGTCGATTGAAGTCGGATTCTTATACAGCTCCCAAAGTTCTTCCTGTGAATAACCACCTTTTTTGTGTGGCAGTAAACCGCATGAATACGATCCTTCCGCCATCTGCCAGATGTAAACTTCCAATCCGTTCTGCGTATCGAGATCGTAATACATCGGGTATTTCACTCTCAGCGCTTTATCATCGATTGCAATTCCAGCCGGTGGAACACCAACGCCGCCGATATCGGCAATAGAAGCAAAATACGCCTCCGCTTTTCGCTCACAGTTTACGCGCTGTTCGCGGATATAGCGTTGTCCGTCAACGGCTGCCGCGTGCAGATACCACGGGAACTTGCCTTTAATATCCGGTGTGTAGTGTGTGCCGTCGCCCGGCTCCCAGTATTCAATGAGTTCGAAATCCGTTTCCGTCTCTTTCACGGTGATTGCCGTTGGCGTGTGCGCACCACTCACCTCTTTGATTCCACTGCCCGTTTTGTTGTATTCGAGGTACAGCACCCAGGCATAAACGGTGGTGGTATCGTTCTCTTTCTGTGTTCCAAGCACTTTGAAATCGGTGCAGCGGAATTCTCCGCTTTCAACCACAGTGAGCTGATGGGCAAGAATCTTATTCTCAATAAACGTAGCCATATCCTCGTCAAGGCTCGTTGCCGGATTCGTCAAAAAGCAAAATGCCAGAACGACGCTTGCCAGCACCGCGGCGATAATCACCCAGAAAGCCGGTTTCTTATACGAAAGCACCGATTTTACTCTTGCTTTTACACCAACCTCGCCGAATGCCAGCGGACAAGCGGCAATCGTGCGGCGGTTCACACTGCACGTCAGCAGTGCCTGCGAATAATCGGCGCGCTGTTCTCCGTTCATCTCCTTGACGACCTTTTCGTCACAGGCAAGCTCAATATCGCGGCAAAGCAAAACATAACCGATCCACATCAGCGGATTGAACCAATGGATCGCCAGAAGCAAAAATCCGAGCGGTTTCCAAAGATGATCCTTGCGGCGGATATGCGCCTGTTCGTGTGCGATTACATACGAAAGTTCCGGTTCGTCAATGTGATACGGCAGATAGATTTTCGGTTTGATCACACCGAGCACAAATGGCGAAACAACGTTTTCGCTCTGATACAGGCGATCGCGAAGCTTAACCGCTGTATGAAGTTTTCGGTGAAGCCGCCAATAGCTGATCGCCATATACGCAAAGGCCGCGATAACACCCATTATCCAAAGCTGCGAAACAACCTGTACAAGCCATTGGAACGCATTTATGCTCTGTTCCGTATCGATCGTAACGGTGAAATCCTGAATAATCGGATTAAGCACACTATTCAGTGTCGGAAAACCGGTATGGATCTGCGGTATATCCGCCAATACATCCGGGCGGATCGTTTCGGCACTCGGAATCAGGCTCATAAAGCTTTCGATCGAAAACGGACATATCAGACGAACCGCAACGATACCCCAGAGCAAAACGCGGATCCACTTCGGCGCTTTCCGGAAAAGAAACCGCAGCAAAAGAACCGCCAAAACAATCCAGCTCGCCGAAACACTCATGTTAAAAACGGTTACGAAGAATGTGCTCATTACGATTCTCCTTTCCGATAGCGATCGATCATCCGCTGAACTGCATCAATCTCGGCATCCGAGATTTTCTGATGCTTCGTGAATGCCGCAACAAAAGCCGGAAGCGAACCTTCAAAGGTTTTCTCTACCATCTCGTTGATCTCAGCGGCCTGCACTTCATCTTTGCTTACCAGCGAGGTTACGATCGTGTTTTCGTTCTTCAAAACACCGCGTTCCGATAACCGTTTGATCACCGTGTATGTGGTGGTCGGTTTCCAATCAAGCTGTTCTTTGCAAAGTGCTACCAGCTCACTGCTTTTGATCGGTTCGTTTTCCCATAAAATCAGGCAAAAGCGATATTCGCTTTCAAAGATCTTCGGTGTATTCATTTCTTTTTTTCTCCTTTCCCGTTACTCTAATGCATTAGATTGTATCTTTAGTCTAATCCATTAGAGTGAATTTGTCAAGCGTTTTCCGTAAAAAAAGAATGGCAGGAATTCTCCTGCCATTCTCGTTCGGTATTCTGTTGTATTATCCCAGCAAGACGTCTGTTATCAGCATCAGGCAAAAACCGGCGAGAAGTGTATATGTAACGCCGCGTGCCTCCGCGTGATGTGTTTCCGGGATCATTTCGTCGCTGATAACGTACAGCATCGTTCCTCCGGCAAAAGCCAGTGCAAACGGCAAAATTGCCGAAGAAAGGCTTACGGCAAAATAGCCGATCAACGTGCCGAAAACCTCTACAACGCCGGTGAGTGCTGCACAGATAAACGTCTTTTTCGGAGAAATTCCTGCCGCAAGCATCGGTGCAATGATAACCATACCTTCCGGGATATTCTGCAAAGCGATACCGCCGGCAATAAACAGCGCCTGTGTTACATCGCCGGAACCGAATCCGACACCTGCCGCAATACCTTCCGGCAGATTATGAATCGCGATTGCTGCAACGAACAAAAGCACCTTGCTCAGCTGCTTGTTATTGTGTTCTTCGATATCACCGCCGACAAGCCGGTGCATGTGCGGCACAAGCTTATCGATCAGCGTCAGACAGAATGCACCCACAAAAATACCGATAATAACAACCGGAAGTCCGTTAGCACCTCCGCCATATTCGATCGCCGGAAGGATCAAGCCGATTACCGCCGCGGCAAGCATAACACCGGCCGCAAAAGACAGCACCAGATCCGAAAATTTGTGAGACATCTTTTTGAAAAGAAATCCAATCAGCGCACCGATGACGGTTGCACCGCCAACACCGGCCGCTGTCAGCCATACCATTTCCATATATTGTCCTCCTGAAAAAACAGGCTGTCACACTAATAAAAGCGCAACAGCCCTGCTTTACAGTATATGCATAGAACCAGCTTATACGTTCGGTTTCTGCTCAACCATCGGAGCCTGCGGCGCCGGAACCGGACCGTTGTTCGGGCGCGGTGCACGGATTGCCTGACGGGTTGCTTTCAGTTCCTGCAGAGAATTGCCGAGCAGTTCTTCTGCTTTTTTGAGCATCGTTTCTACATAGTCATTTGCTGCGCGTTTGAGCTCACGGTTCTGCGCATTCGTCTGGGTGATGATCTCTTTTGCGCGTTCCTGGCTCTGTTTTACGATCTCGCTGTTTTCAACGAGTTTCTTTGCACGCTCTTCTGCCATCTTAACAATCGAATCAGCTTCTTTGCGCGCGTCGTCGATGATCGTTTTACGGTCTTCAACGATAACTTTTGCCTGTTTGATCTCTGCCGGCATGTTCAAACGGATGTCGTCCAGTGCTTCGCGGATTTTTTCGATATCCACAATGCTTTTGCCTCTGGAGAGCGGCACCGAAAGAGCGGTGTCCAAAATGTCATCGATCAGATCAAGATTCTCTCTAATTGTCATTTTACTTTCCTCCCTGCATCTCTGCACTGCGGTCGAATCGCTGTTTCACGATATCGTGTATTTCCGCAGGAATAAAATCACTGATATCTCCGCCAAATCCGGCTACCTGTTTCACCAGACTTGAGCTTAAATACATATTCTGATGCCGTGTTGTCAAAAAGACCGTCTCCGCATCCGGATTCAGTTTTTTGTTGGCCAGCGCCATTTGAAATTCATATTCAAAGTCCGATACAGCGCGCAAACCTTTTACGATTGCACATGCACCGACCTTGCGCACATAGTTGGCGAGAAGTCCGTCCATCACGTCTACGTCCAGATTCGGAATATGCGTGGTGCATTTTTTGATCAGCTCCATGCGCTCTTCCAACGTAAAGCTCGGCGATTTTTCCGCATTGATACTGACCGCAACAATAACACGGTCAAACAAATCTGCCGCACGCGTGATAATATCAAGATGTCCTTTTGTAACGGGGTCAAAACTGCCGGGACAAACCGCAATTCTCATCGTCTTCTCACCTCAGAGTTCTTACTGTTTTCTGCGATATGCCGAAACCAGAACACGTCCGTAACGGTATTCTTTTACACGAGCGAAATCGCCGTATTCTTCCGCCAGCTCATCGCCCAGTTCGTGTTCGCACAAAATCACACCGGATTCCGACATCGAACGTCCAAGAAGCTGGAGTGCCTCCTGTGCCATGCCCTGTGAATACGGCGGATCCATAAACACGATATCAAACTTATCTTTTGTGGTACGCAGAAAATCTTTATAATCCATTGCAGCAACACGAGCCGAAGAGAACAGCCCGGTTGTCATCAGATTGCGTTTTGTAACATCCTGTGAGCGACGGGCACTGTCTACAAATACACAGAATGCCGCACCGCGCGAGAGCGCTTCAATACCCATCTGGCCGGATCCGCAGAACAGATCCAATACACGCGCGCCTTCGATCTCAAACTGGATCGCGCTGAAAACTGCCTCTTTTACTTTGGATGTAGTTGGGCGAACATCCAAACCGTCAACTGTTTCCAAATTGCGGCCGCGCGCCGTTCCGGTGATTACCCGCATAGGTTCCTCCTGTTATTCAAACATCAAAGTTCGCTTGTTTTTCCGATATACACTTAAAATCAACCCGATAGAAACGTAGCTGACAATAACGGATGTGCCGCCCGCACTGAAAAACGGAAGCGTAACACCGACAACCGGTAAAATGCAGAGCACCATGCCGATATTGACAACGATCTGGAAAAACAGCATCGCAAAAACGCCGCTGCAGATCAGCATACCCGCCAGATCCTTCGACATTCTTGCAGTCAACAATATTTTAACACATAAACCGGCAAGAAGCAATAACGTAAGCAAACATCCAACAAAACCCATCGTCTGTCCGATGTAAGAAAAGATGAAGTCGTTATGTGCTTCCGGAACCGTGACCAGGCCTTCGGTTCCAAAAAGACCTCTTCCCGAAAGCTGACCCGATCCGAGCGCAACGCGTCCCAGATACTGCTGCCAGCCTTTTCCCGTTCCGCCGAGATACTGTTCCGGATTCTGTGCAGCAAGAAAGCGCTCTTTTAAAAAATCCGGAAGCAGATAATTCCACAAAAGCGGGAGCGCCGCAATCAGCGCGCCGCATCCGACCAAAATCAAACGCAGCGAAAGACCAGCTGTAAACATCATGACGAGGAAGATCATCATGAATACCATCGCCGTGCCAAAGTCACCCTGAACAACGATGAGACCAACCGGAAACATCGCGTGCAGACAGAGCATCAGAAAATCTTTCGGCTGATTGATCCGCTCTTTAACATGGGAAAGATGCATCGAAAAAGTCAGAATAAACGAAAGCTTCAAAAGCTCCGAAGGCTGAAACGTGGTAAAACCGAGACTCAGCCACGCTTTATCCGTCGGTGCATCCGGGTTTGGTGCAACGCCGATCACAAATGTCAGCAAAACAAGGCCGACCGCAACCGGCGCATGCAGCTTCCAAAGCCGCATCATTGCGTCATAATCCAAAAGAGAGATAAAACACGCAACACCAAGACCGATCAGTATGGAGCCACCCTGCACGATCAGAACGCGCATCGAGCGTTCACCGGCTTCATAGAAGGAAAACAGACAGCACATGCTGATCGCAGAACACGCAAGACACAACAAAACCATAACAATGTCCAGCGACTTTAAAAAGCTTTTAAGGCTTGCAAGCATTGACCGCATAGCTGTCTCCTTCCCTGAAAAATACAGTTATAAAAATCAGAACAGACCGTCAATTACGCCGGTTTCGTCGACGTCGATCTTATCTGCGGCCGGAACCTTCGGCAGACCCGGCATAGTCATGATCGTACCGGTGTAGATAACGATGAAGCGAGCGCCTGCGCTGACACGAACGTCTTTTACGTTAACGGTAAAGCCTTCCGGTGCACCGAGAAGTTTCGGATCGTCAGAAAGCGAGTACTGCGTTTTAGCAACGCAAACCGGAAGTTTATCGAGGCCGAGCGCTTCGATGTCTTTGATTGCTTTCAGAGCAGCCGGTGCGTATGCAACGTCGCCTGCGTGATAGATCTTCTTCGCAATCGTCTCAAATTTCTCCTGAATGGAGAGCTCGGTGTCATAAATCGGAGCAAAGTTCGACTCGTTCTCATCGATAACACGGCAAACGGTTTCAGCGAGCTCTACGCCGCCTGCACCGCCTTTTGCAAATACTTCAGAGAATGCGCAGGCAGCGCCTTTTTCTGCACAGTAATCGGTAACCATTTTAACTTCCTCATCGCTGTCGGTGTGGAAGTGGTTAACAGCAACAACAACCGGAACGCCGTAAAGACGCATATTGTCGATGTGTGCACCAAGGTTTACGATGCCTTTTTTGAGCGCTTCGGTATTCGGCGTTGCAAGATCAGCTTTTGCTACACCGCCGTTGTATTTGAGTGCGCGGATCGTTGCGACGATTACGATGCAGTCCGGTTTGAGGCCTGCTGCACGGCATTTGATATCGAGGAATTTCTCAGCACCGAGGTCGGAGCCAAAGCCTGCCTCTGTGATGGTGTAGTCAGCAAGTTTAAGAGCCAGCTTGGTTGCAGTGATCGAGTTGCAGCCGTGCGCAATGTTAGCAAACGGACCGCCGTGGATCAGAACCGGTGTATTTTCAAGAGTCTGTACGAGGTTCGGTTTGATTGCATCTTTGAGAAGTGCAGTCATAGCGCCCTGTGCATTAAGATCACGTGCGTATACCGGACGGTTGTCGTAGGTATAGCCAACGAGGATCGAAGCCAGACGCTCTTTGAGGTCGGTAATATCCGTAGCAAGGCATAGGATTGCCATAACCTCGGATGCAACCGTGATCTGGAAACCGTCTTCACGCGGAACACCGTTCAGTTTGCCGGAAAGACCGATAACGATCGAGCGAAGTGCACGGTCGTTCATATCGAGGCAGCGTTTGAAGAGAATGCGGCGCGGATCAATACCGAGCGCATTACCCTGCTGCAGGTGGTTATCAACGAGAGCGCAAAGCAGGTTGTTTGCTGCAGTGATTGCGTGCATATCGCCGGTGAAGTGCAGGTTGATGTCCTCCATCGGAACAGCCTGTGCATATCCGCCGCCTGCTGCGCCGCCTTTAACGCCGAATACCGGGCCGAGAGACGGCTCGCGAAGTGCGCAGATTGCTTTTTTGCCAATGTGCTTCATTGCCTGGCCGAGGCCAACGGAAGTTGTGGTTTTGCCTTCACCTGCCGGTGTCGGGTTGATCGCCGTAACGAGGATCAGTTTGCCGTCCGGTTTATCAGCGAGAGAACGGTACAAAGCACCGTCCAGTTTACATTTATAATGTCCATACGGTTCAACATATTCCTGCGGAATGCCGAGCTCCGCAGCAATTTCAAGGATTGGTTTCATTTTTGCCTGCTGTGCAATTTTGATATCAGAAAGCATGATATTTCCTCCTACTCAGTATTTCAATACTTAGGTGTAGTATAACATAATCTGCGCTTTAACGCAATTTATTTCACGCGTATTTCGCATAAAAAAGGTAATAAACGTCCGGAAAATCCGCTTTTTTTATATTTACACTTGAATTTACACGCATAAACGCATATAATGAATGCAGAAAGAAGCGGCAGGTTCTCACATTTCGAGCGATCCGGCCGTTTCTTTATGTAAAGTATCAGTTCGAAATCCGGAGGTCTGCCATGCTCTGTGTCAAAACAAACGCAGTCAGCGAAACCGAACAGTTTGCCCGTGAGCTTGCCCAAAAGCTGCGCCCGGGTGATATCCTTGCGTTCACCGGCGGTCTCGGTGCAGGAAAAACCGCTTTCACCCGCGGCCTTGCCGAAGGTCTCGGATGCGACGCGGAAGTATCGAGTCCTACTTTTGCACTGGTGCACGAGTACGACGGACCGGTTGTGCTCTATCATTTTGATATGTACCGCATCCATTCGATCGAAGATCTGTATTCCACCGGTTTTTTTGATTATCTTGATGCCGGCGGTATTATGGCAATCGAATGGAGCGAAAACATCGCCTTTGCGCTCGAAAACGAACCGGTTATTACCGTTACAATTAAGCCGACCGGCGAAAATACGCGTACCATCACCGTAGAAGGAGACGATCGCTTTTGAAAATCCTTGCAATGGACACCTCGGCAAAGACAACCTCGGTCTGCATCGCAGAAAACGATACGATCCTCGCTGAATTCTCCATTCTCACCTCTCTCACCCATTCTCAGACTTTGATGCCGATGATGCAGGCTGCTTCCGATTCGTGCGGTGTTGCGCTTGATACGATCGATCTGTTTGCTGTCAGCAACGGTCCGGGTTCTTTTACCGGACTTCGTATCGGTATCGGCGCTGTAAAAGGTATGGCAATGGGTGCAAATAAACCGTGCATCGGCATCTCCACTTTGGAGGCTCTTGCACAGAATCTCGCGGATACACCGGATATCCTCTGTGCGGCAATGGACGCACGCTGCAATCAGGTTTATACCGCAGTATTTTCGGTTAAAGACGGCGTACTTTGCCGTTTGACAGAAGACACCGCCTGCATGATCAGCGAGTTGAAAGAAACGCTGCGTGCATATAACAAGCCGATCACTTTTGTCGGCGATGGCGCGGAACTCTGCTATAGAGCGATGAAGGACGAGCTGGATGTACGTCTTGCTTCTCCCGCAAACCGCAGACAGCGCGCTTCCGGTGTTGCGCTCTGTGCATACCGCAATGCAGAACAGGCCGTTTCCGCCGCTGCACTTGCTCCAACCTATTTAAGAAGACCGCAAGCTGAACGCGAACGTTTGGCAAAACAACAGAATTCGGAGGAATAATCGAATGGACAACAAAGTATTTACCCGCATTGCTGTCGGCAGCGACCACGCCGGCTTCAACCTGAAAACGCACATGATCGAATGGCTCAAAGAGCGCGGTTTCGAAGTTATCGACTGCGGCTGCTATTCTCCGGAAAGTGTTGACTATCCGGATATTGCAGAAACGACCTGCAAAGAGGTAACCTCCGGCAACGCTGAGTGCGCTCTGCTCATCTGCGGCACCGGCATCGGCATTTCGATCGCAGCAAACAAAGTGAAAGGTATCCGCGCAGCACTCTGCACCGACTGCTTCTCTACCAAGTATACCCGTCTGCACAACGATGCAAACGCAATCTGCTTTGGTGCACGTGTTCTCGCTGACGGCGTCTGCGAAGAACTGCTCTCCATCTTCCTCACCACCCCGTTTGAAGGCGGCCGCCATCAGCGCCGTATCGATAAAATCGCAGCTATCGAAGCTTAATTCACTGACTGCTTGAGAAAGGATCTGACGATTATGAAAGCACCGTTTATTATGGACCATCCGCTGGTTCAGCACAAAATCACTCTCCTGCGTGACGAAAGCACCGGCTCCAAAGAATTCCGCGAGCTTATTTCCGAGATCGCAATGCTGATGTGCTACGAAGCAACCCGCAATCTCCCACTTGAAGAAGTTGAGGTTACCACACCGATCTGCAAAACGCTCTCGAAAGTAGTTTCCGGTAAAAAGATGGCAATCGTTCCGATTCTTCGTGCTGGTCTCGGCATGGTTGACGGTCTGATCCAGATGGTTCCGGCCGCAAAGATCGGTCATATCGGTATGTACCGCGATCCGGACACCAAAGAACCGCACGAGTACTACTGCAAACTTCCGAGCGATATCGCAAGCCGCAACGTTTTTGTTGTTGACCCGATGCTCGCAACCGGCGGTTCCGCAATTGACGCAATCACCCGTATCAAAGAATACGGCGCAACTTCGATCAAATTCCTCTGCATCATTGCTGCACCGGAAGGTCTTGCCGCTCTCACCGAAGCACATCCGGACGTTGAAGTATACTGCGCTTCTCTCGACGAAAAACTCAACGATCACGCTTATATCGTTCCGGGCCTCGGCGATGCAGGCGACCGTATCTTTGGCACCAAATAATTGCTTTCAAAACAGCGCCTCACGGCGCTGTTTTTTCTTGCCGTTTTCTTACATCTGTGCTACAATACAGACAGATATACTTCCTACTTTTTACTGATAAGGAGTGTCATTATGAAGCAGTATACGTTCACAAAAACCCTCTGTGAAAAATACTATGCAGACGTTATCGTATGCGGTGGCGGTACTTCGGGTGCCTTTGCCGCAATGGCTGCAGCCGATGAAGGAAAAAGCGTTATTATCGTTGAGCAGTTCGGTGGTCTCGGCGGCACCGCAACGCAAGGTCTTGTTAATGCCGTTATGAGCTCTTACATCGACGGCGAACCGAAATGTTCCTATCTTGCAAACGAACTCAACGCCATGCTGATGGAGCGCGGCGGTTTGGATACCGAATTTGAGCGTATCTTCGATCCGACTCTTTTGAAAATCTGCCTGGAAGAAATGTGCACCAAACGCGGCATCAAAATGCTGTTCCACACCTCTATTTTCGATGTTGTCAAAGATGGCGAACGCATTGAAGCAATCCTCGTTACCACAAAATCCGGAACTTTTGCAATCGGCGGCAAAGTATTTATCGATGCCACCGGCGACGGCGACGTATCGGTGCTTGCAGGCGCGAAATACACCAAAGGCAATCCGGAAACCGGAAAAACGCAGCCGATTTCCCTGCGCTATCTTGTCGACGGTATCGATATGAAAGCGTTGTGCGAATGTTTCCATGAACTCGGCAGAAAAACCGGTATTCTTGACAGCTACATCGCAGAACCGGATTACGTCTACTGTGCAAACAGTAACCGCGGCGTATCTGCATTTACGCACGTTTTTGAAGAAGCAATTGCCAATGGTGACCTGATTCCGGAAGACAGCTGGTATTGGCAAGGCTTTATCATTCCGGGACGTAAAAACGCGATGGCATTCAATAACCCGGAATTTTTCGAAGATGTTGACGGTACCGATACCGAACATCTGACCCGCACACAGGTAGAAGGCAAAGCCGCAATCTATCGCCAGCTTCGCTTCTATAAAAAGTATTTCCGCGGTTTTGAAAACGCATATATTGCGGAAATCGCCAGCCAGGTTGGTATTCGCGAATCGCGTCATATAGAAACCGAATATGTGCTCACCGCACGCGATCTTCTCACGCGCAAAAAATTCGAAGACTCGTTCTGCCAGTCGAACTACCCGGTCGATGTCCACGGCTTTATGCTTTATTATGACGAAGACGTAAAGACACCGGACGACGGAAAACCGTACTTTGAAATTCCGTGCCGTTCGATGATCGTAAAAGGCTTTGATAACCTGATCGTTTCCGGACGTTGTCTCGGTTCCGAATTCATTGCGCAGGCAGCGATCCGCGTGCAGCAGTCCATGCGTGCCGCAGGTGAAGCTGCAGGTATTATGGCCGCTATGGCAATTGAAAACAACTGTGCGGTAAAAGAAACCGACGTTTATTCCGTCCGCGACAAAATGATCGCGCGCGGCGCAGATTTTATCGATTGATCAACAAATGCAAAACGCCATCAGCCTCACGGTTGGTGGCGTTTTCCTTTTAAAATATAAACGAAAAGGGCTTCCCTTTCGGGAAGCCCTTCTTGTATAACTTAGGATTAGTTGTTGGACAGAGTCTGCTCGGTCTCTTTGTCGAAGATGTGCAGTTTGCTTGCGTCAACAGCGATCTTAACGGTGTCGCCAACTTTAGCAGTGGTACGAGCAACACGGGAGATGATCGGAGCGCCAGCAAGGTTGAGGTACAGGTAGGTCTCGTGACCCATGAGCTCGGTAACTTCAACTTCGCACTCGATGATTGCCGGAGCAGAAGCGAGGTGCAGGTCGTCGTCGTGGAGGTCTTCCGGACGGATACCGAAGATAACTTCCTGACCAACTTTAGCTTTAACAGCGTCGGTAGCTTTAGCAGCCGGAACCGGTACGTAGAACGGTTTCTCTTCGGAACCGATCTTCAGAACCAGAGCGCCGTCTTTCTCTTCGAGAACAGCGTTGATGAAGTTCATCTGCGGAGAGCCGATGAAGCCAGCAACGAAGAGGTTGCACGGATTGTCGTACAGAGCCTGCGGAGAGTCAACCTGCTGGATGAAGCCGTCTTTCATAACTACGATACGGGTACCCATGGTCATAGCCTCGACCTGGTCGTGGGTAACGTAGATGAAGGTGGTGCCAAGGCGCTGATGCAGTTTGGTGATCTCGGTACGCATCTGAGCACGCAGTTTTGCGTCGAGGTTGGACAGCGGTTCGTCCAGGAGGAATACGCGCGGTTCACGAACGATAGCACGGCCGAGTGCTACACGCTGACGCTGACCACCGGAAAGAGCAGCCGGTTTACGGTCGAGAAGATGAGCGATGTCGAGGATGCGAGCAGCTTCTTCAACGAGAGCTTTAATCTGATCCTTCGGAACTTTACGCAGTTTCAGACCGAAAGCCATGTTCTCAAATACGGTCATGTGCGGATACAGAGCGTAGTTCTGGAATACCATTGCGATGTCGCGGTCTTTCGGAACAACGTCATTTACGCGGCGGTCGCCGATGTAGAGATCGCCTTCAGAGATCTCTTCGAGACCAGCGATCATACGAAGGGTGGTAGATTTGCCACAGCCAGACGGACCTACGAGGATGATAAACTCTTTATCTTCGATCTCGAGGTTGAAGTCCGAAACTGCTACAACGCCGCCCGGATATTTCTTGTAAATGTTTTTCAACGATAAACTTGCCATGCTTATAACCTCCTAAATTACACACTTTGGTGTTGCTAATATAATAACAGATTCCAAGCGAAATTTCCAGTGTTGAACCTACCAAACTTTCGACCCTCAGTTTGGCCAATATGCACAAGAAACCGCCGAATCTGTTTCAGCCTGAACCTTTAATCATAGCTTTTGCACAAAATCAAGTCGAGCTCTTTGTGCACTATTTTCCGGCATTCGCCTTCTTTCAGGTTTTCATCCAGAATAAGCCCGCCCATTTTTGTTCGTTTCAGCTCTACGACACCTTTTTGCACCGTTCCGAACATCCTCTTGATCTGGTGATATTTACCTTCGTGCAAAACGATCTCATATATAGGCCACGCTTCGTCGCGGAGCAAAGTCAGCTCACACGGCATACACGCATATCCGTCTGCCAGAACCGTACCTTTTCGGATATACTCCTCTTCCTCTGCCGTAAGGCGGCCGTCTATCTGTACTTCATAGTGTTTTTCAATATGGCTGCCGGGCGCGAGGATACGGTGTGCAAAATCACCGTCATTTGTCAGGAGGACAAAACCCGTCGTATCCTTATCAAGCCTTCCGGCAGGAAACAGATCGCTCCGGAACAGTTCCGGCGGCACGAGATCCAAAACGGTTGTATGCGTCTTATCATCCGTTGCCGATACAACGCCTTTCGGCTTGTTCAGCATCAGATACACAAACGGCTCATAGGAGACATCCGCATTATCGAGCGTAATCCGATCGGTCTGCGGATCAATCTGCAGATCCGCTTTTTTAATAACAGTGCCGTTCACTGCGATTCTTCCGTATTTGAGCGCCGTACGAACATCTTTGCGGCTTAAAATCTCCTGCGAAGAAAAGAAACGGTCCAAACGCATCTTCCCCATCGGCCTGTCCTCCTTTACCGTAATCTATATGTACAGTATAACAAAAAAAGAACATCGGCGCAACCTTTTACGCCGATGTCCGTCTTATTCTTCATTCACAGGTGCAAACCCGTGCATAAATCCATCCAACCGCACCGAACAAATGTCTCCGCCGATGATCTCGTCTTCGTACAGCAAAAGATTCGCTCTGACCGGAACATCCGCATCGGGATAATTGAGCACTTCATAGGAATATCGGCGTACAACCTTTCCGCGGTACGGTTCCAGATCACAGTTTTGCGCTCGCTGAATTTCATTATAATGGCGATATACGTCACCGAATTCCAGCGGAATCACAACATCGCGGATTTCGATCGCTTCTTCTCTTATCCGCCAGCCGTACGAGGACAAAAACGCAATTCTCTTTGCGTTATCGCTGCCGTCGGCCAGCGTTTCCAGCGGTCTTCCGTCCGATACGTGTGACGCCGAAAAACACAGCGCCGTTATCATCAGCGCAACAACAACGCACCACAGAAGCGTTCTTGTTCCTATTTTAATTGAATGGATTACCATAAAAAACACCCTCTCTGCAGCCATATATATGCCGCAGAGAAGGCGTTATGCTTATTCATTTTCGAGCAGTTTTCTGTTTACGGCACTGATCAGGCCCATGATCGATGCCGTGATAATATCCTCATGTACACCGGCACCCCAGACGGTTTCGCCGTCAATTTCAATGCCGACATAGGAGCAAGCACGGGATGCGGAACCGCGCTCCAATGCGTGTTCCTGATATGTTGAGAGCGTATAGTCGAGATCCGTGAGCTTTTTGACCGCGTTGCTGACCGCGTCAAGACGACCGTTACCGGAAGCCGTCACATCGTGTTCTTCTCCGCGGTACGTTACCGTCAGGAAAACCTTAAACATGTTCTTGCCGCGTACAAAGTTATAATCAAGCAGATCAAGCAGCATACGGTTGTTGACATACGTATCTTTAAACAGAACGTGTACATCGTGCGGCGTGAGCTCCATGTGCGTCTGATCGGAGAGCTGTTTTGCCAGGAAACTCATATCCTCGCGCATCTTTGCCGGAAGATTATAGCCGTAACGGTTTTCGAGCAGATAGCCGACACCGCCTTTGCCGCTCTGGCTGTTGATGCGGATAACATCTTTGGCATACGTGCGGCCGATATCCTTCGGGTCGATCGGCAGATACGGAACCGTCCAGACTTCGCTTCCTGTTTCTTCGCGGTGCTGCATCGCTTTTGCGATGGCATCCTGATGCGATCCGGAAAATGCCGCAAAAACAAGGCTTCCTGCATACGGCTGACGCGGTGAAACCTGCATGCGTGTCGTACGTTCATATACTTCCACAATTGCCGGAAGATCGGAAAAATCGAGTTGCGGATCAACGCCGTGTGCCATCATATTGAGTGCCACCGTTACAAGGTCGACGTTTCCGGTTCGTTCGCCGTTTCCGAATAAAGTGCCTTCCACGCGCTCTGCGCCTGCCAGCAGCGCAAGCTCCGTATCCGCAACGCCGCAGCCGCGGTCGTTATGCGGGTGAAGCGACAAAATGACACTGTCGCGACGATCCAGATTTTCGCTGATATACTCAACCTGCGATGCGTAAATATGCGGAAGTGAGAGTTCAACCGTCACCGGCAGATCAACGATCATTTTCTTCTCCGGTGTCGGTTCCCACTCCGCAATCACCGCGTTGCACACTTCAAGTGCATATTCCGGTTCCGCACCTGTAAAACTCTCCGGGATATATTGGAATACGATCTCGCCATCCGCCTGCGCCGCAAGCTCTTTGCAGAGTTTTGCCGCATTCACGGCGAGCTGCTTTACTTCTTCTTTTGTTTTCTTAAACACCTGCTCGCGCTGCACGTACGAAATCGAATTGTATACGTTCACAATAGCACGGCGGCAGCCTTTGAGCGATTCAAACGTGCGGCGGATGATGTGCTCGCGCGCCTGCGTCAACACCTGAATCGTCACATCCTCCGGGATGTGGTCGCCTTCAATCAGCGCACGGATAAACTCAAATTCCGTATCGGAAGCCGCAGGAAATCCAACCTCGATTTCTTTAAAACCAACTTTTGTCAGCATCTTAAAGTAATCGAGTTTTTCTTCAAGCGACATCGGGATAACGAGAGCCTGGTTTCCGTCACGCAGGTCCACGCTGCACCAGATCGGCGCTTTTTCAATATATTCTTTTTCCATCCATTTGCAGGAGGATTTTGGCGGCATAAAGTATCCGCGCTTGTATTTCTGATAATTCATTCCGTGATTCTCCGTTTGTACATTGCCTTTGCAAGTATCTTCATAATAGCCGATAAGCGCCCGATTTGTCAAGTCCTATGCATGAAGCGGCATTTTCTGCATATCGTAAAGTGAAAGGAGTGACTCATTATGACTGAAAAGAAAAAATGGATCCCGATTATTACAGGCGCGGTCCTAACGCTGATTGCCGGCGGACTTTCCGCTCTGTTCACAGCTTCTTCCATGGATATTTACCCAACACTGAACCAGCCGCCGCTCGCACCTCCCGGCATCCTCTTCCCGATCGTCTGGTCGATCCTCTACGCTCTTACAGGCGGTGCCGCAGGTCTTGTGTATTCGCGCGCCGGTTCTTTCCATAATACGGCACTGCGGCTGTATCTGCTCCAGCTGTTTTTCAACGTGCTCTGGCCGGTGTGGTTTTTCAATCTGCAGTGGTTCGGCTTCGCGTTTCTCTGGCTGATGGCGCTGTGGGTACTGATCATTTTCGCAACGCTCGCCTTCTTTAAAATCGTTCCGCTTGCCGGATGGCTGATGATTCCCTATCTTATCTGGGTCACATTTGCCGCTTATTTAAACCTCGGTATATGGTGGCTTAATTGAATCCTTTCCTTGCATTCTGCCAAAAACTGCTGTATAATGGAAATAACAAATCCGTTATAAAGGAGTATGCCTTATGATCCGACAGCAAGCATTCATCGGCAAAAATAAAATGCTCAAAGGCGGTCTGCACTGCCATACGACGCGTTCGGACGGAAAACTCTCTCCGGCTGATACGATCCGTCTGCACAAAGAGCACGGCTACGATTTCCTCGCAATCACCGATCACCGCAAATATAACTACGAAAACTTCGCGCCGGAGACCGAACTCACGATCATCCCAGGTATGGAGTTCGATAACGGACGCCTCCCGACAAAAGACGGATTCCGCTGTTATCACACCGTTTGTCTTGGTGCTGAAAAAGAAAACGGCAATCCGTATGAACAGGATCAGGTGCTCGAATCCGCCGTTGCCGCGAATCAGGAGGAGTATCAGCCGTATCTCGACAAGCTGCACGAGGATAAACAGCTCACGATCTATTGCCACCCGGAGTGGAGCTCGACGCCGGCGCGCTATTTTGAAAAGCTCAAAGGCAATTTCGCGATGGAGATCTGGAACACCGGCTGCGTGCTGGAAAACGATATGGATAAAGACGCGGCATACTGGGACGAACTGCTCGGACAGGATATCCGTATTTTAGGTGTTGCAACCGACGACGGCCATCAGCCGAATCAGCATTGCGGCGGATGGGTTATGGTAAATGCCGAAAACAGCGTACCTGCGATCCTTACCGCGCTTGAAACCGGCGCTTTCTATTCCTCCTGCGGCCCGGAGATCTACGATTTTTACGTAGAAGACGGTATCGCCCGCATCAAATGCTCAGAAGCGGTTAAAATCCGCCTGCATTCCGACCGCCATCCGACACAGGTATATCACGTAGACGGTCGGCTGGACGAATTTGCAGAGCGTTCGGAAAACGGCGAGCTGATCGGCGCGGCGTTTAACGTAAAGGATTATTCCTACGCACGCATCACGGTGATCGATAAAGAAGGCCGCTTCGCCTGGACGAACCCGATCTTTCTGGATTAAAGCAAAAGACCGACTCGCTTGAGTCGGTCTTTTTTGATTGTGTTTTGGTTATTCAAACACTTTGACGATTTTCAGCTCCTCGCCGCGTTTGTCGATGGCGTAGAGGTAAGAACCGTTCTCATCATAGGCTTCGATAAAGGAAAAATCCGCATCACCGGCTATGAATCCGTAAAGCGAACCTGTAATACCAATGCGTTTTTGTGTTTCAAAATTCCCGTCCAAAATCCGTACTTCTTGCGTTAATCTAGGATTTGCTACGGTTGCCGCCATATCGACGTAAAAAGTCATATGATGCTTTCCATCCCATGCATAGAATTCCCAAAATCCTTCGCCGCGATCCGGAAGTGTCAGAAAGTGACGATATTCCTCTGTTTCCGGATCGTAGTGATAATATGTCATAGAATAGTCACCTTTCAAAATCGTGTCTAAATCAATGTATGTTGCGACTACGCCATCCGCATTGAAAGTTTGAAACTGCATATATGTCGGTTCAGGTACTCCGTCAATATCCGGCATCTTGATTTCTTTGCACTCTAATGTTTTTAAATTGACATCCGTCCAAATAAAATCAACACCTTCTGCGCCAAGCGGTTGCGAGCAAGGTATATAAAGATGATTTCCATAGATATACGCTGGCCCATATGACATTGTTTCTTTTTCGAACAGTCTTTCCGGTGTTAAGCTCTTTTCTTCCAGTTCACTCAATGCCACCCGTTCCAATACGATTTTCTGAGATTTCGGATCTTTTATATCGTAATGTGTCATATAAAGATAGCCACGGTGCATCATATATTTACACGATTCCCCTGGATATGGTAGTTGGCAAACCCGCTCACGCGTACAGTCTTCCGGATTCACACGATACATCCAATAAGAAAGATATCCATTCGCATCGTATTCAGCTGTTTCTAAATAGAGATGGTTTTCATAACACTGTATAAAGGCTTTACGTGTATGATCAAAATAAGCTCTGCAATTTTCATCTTCATGCAGACAATCAGGGCGATTACAAACTGGTGCGGAAAACCCACTTTCTCTGTCAAAAAATATTAGAATTGGTCCGGAATAAATGAAATATCCTTTTTCAGAGGGCGTGATTGTATAATCCATATTTGCACAAAAATAAATCGGATAATCACTTTCTGAAATATATTCATCTGGGAATTCAACATATGTGGACGGTTTCTGAAAAGAGATAGAAGCACAAGCAGAAAACGAGAGCATTATAGCTATCGACAAAATTAACTTTACAACTTTCTTATTATGCTGTTTCATAATAAAATATCTCCTGAAAATCAGAAAAGCCCCTAGGGGCTTTTCTGATTTAGTCTTACGGTGAATCAGCCGTTTCGAGATGATCTGTACCATAGGTATCTTCATCATGGCCCCCATAAGCACGCTTAGCAGTGTACATACTACCAGACGGCTTACGCGCAACAGCAGAAACACTTGTGCTATTTTGTGTATTATCAGAGTACGTGTATTCCCACACTGTCTGCGATGCAGGTGTCACATATGCTATGCACGCAGAAACTGAAAGCTTAGCACCACTCTTGTTCAAAGAAGTTGATGCAGAGGCGCGATCAGAGAAACAAGTTACTGTTCCGCTAATTCGTGTTCCGCTAACCCAATCTTCAGCTGTTGACGCAGTGCCAGTCTTGTAGACAATCGCCGAAGCGGATACAGCAAATATTCCGAAGATCAGCACCAATGCGAGCAACAGGGAAAGGATTCTTTTTTTCTTTGTGGCCATATAGCCGCCTCCTTTTGATTTTATAGTGAGATGAAACCGCATCTCCCGGTCGGACAGATAGCAAGCGAGCTCAAATTTGCTATCTGTATTTACGTTTATACTATAACACCATATTATGAATTTGTCAATATATCCTCAAAAAAATTTTTTAATTATGTTTTTTTGTTTGTGTTTACAACAGTTCATTATTATGCTACAATAAAGTCAAAGGAGGTATCATTATGAAAAAGAAAATCTTACCACTCACCCTCTGTCTTATCCTGCTTCTCCCGTTTCTGCCCGGCTGTACAAGCTATCCGGAAGAAACAAGGATGGCAAAAGAATACCTCGGTATGACCTTCGGCGAGGTCAAATCCCTTTGGGGCAATGACTGCATCCTCGGCGGTGACCTCTACGACGGTGCCAAAAAAGGTGTCTGCTACGAAGACGGCAGAACACCGTATATCTTCCTTTTTGATACAGA
>JBGUUS010000024.1:0-10376 GCA_045133675.1 Oscillospiraceae bacterium
TAAAAGTATATCCGGCATATTGATGAATTTTAGGGCTTATTTTTGTCAATTATGCAGAAGTTTTATTTGAGACGGACGGAGACTTCGCCGCTCGAAAGTGTAAGCAAAGTGCCGTCTTCCAGACGGACGATGAGGTGTCCGTCATCGTTGATCGATTCCGCGGTTGCCGGGATCGTTTGATCCGGGCGAAGAACGTTGATCTCTTTGCCGATCAAAAGGCTGCGAAAACGGTATTCTTCCATAAATTCGCGCGAAGAAAGAGAATTGAGCAGAATATCCAGCTCGTTTAAAAGCGCTGCGATCAGTTCGTTGCGGTCAAGCGGCGCATCCGTATGCTCGCTGATTGCCGTTACGATCGGTCTGAGCTCCTCCGGGAAAACCGCCTGCTCCACATTGATGCCGATTCCGAGGATCAAAAAGGCGGGAACACCGCCACTTACTTCCATCGAAGCTTCGGTCAATATACCGCACACTTTGCGTCCGCCGAGATAGACGTCGTTGACCCATTTGATCTGCGGTTCAAGCCCGGTTACACGGTTGATTGCACGTGCAACGCCCACCGCTGCTGCCGGTGTTGTCAGTGCGGCGGTTGCGATATCGCATCCAAGACGCAGAACGACCGATAGATAGATTCCTTTTGCATCGGGCGAATGAAAGCTGCGTCCGAGACGTCCGCGTCCCGCCGTCTGGTGTTCGGCGATCACGACCGTACCGTGCGCGGCGCCTTCTGCCGCCATCCGTTTTGCGGCGGTGTTCGTGGAATCGATCACATCGAAAATCTGCAGGCGGTTTAAGCTGCAGTCCGGGTTTAAATGGGTCAGAATTGCTTCTGCGGAAAGATTATGCTGCATTTTGGTGCTCCTTTGGATTTGGTATCTTAATCTTAACACATCCGAAACAAAAACGCGACGGTTTTTTTATACTTTCGCCTTGCAAAGCGTTTGATGTGTGGTATAATAAATGTACAAGAAGAAGGAGGTATCGGTTTTATGGATACTAAAATTGTCGAAGTCGCTCAGCGCCTTCGTGAGCTGCGTGATATTCTTGAGATTACGCCGGAAGAAATGGCAGAAGCAACGAACTGCTCGGTAGCAGAGTATATGGAATTTGAAAGCGGCGAGCGCGATTTCTCCTACGGCTTTTTGCTTAAATGTGCGAAAAAATGCAATGTTGATATTATCGAACTCATGAGCGGCGAAAATCCGCGTCTTTCGTTTTTCACCGTTACCCGTGCCGGCAAAGGCGTTGCGCTCAACCGCAGAAGCGGCTTTACCTACCTGCACATGGCGCACAACCTGAAAAACAAAATGTGCGATCCGCTGTTCGTCACCGCAAAATACGACGAATCGGCGCTCGAAAAACCGATCGCACTCTCCACGCACGAAGGTCAGGAGTTTGACTATGTATTAAAGGGCACTCTCCGCGTCCGTGTGGAAGACCATCATGTTGACCTGCACGAAGGCGACAGCATTATGTACGACTCGAGCCACGGCCACGGTATGATCGCTGTTGACGGGGAAGACTGCGTTTTCCTTGCGATCGTTCTCAAACGATAATTTTTTAAAATATCCGCAAAAAAGCGCTTGACACAGCGCATTTGTTGTGATATACTCTTTTAGAAAACAAAGCAGAACACTGCGTTCTCACCTGTGGGCAGAAAGCGGCACGGGTCAATACGAAACCTTCGCCTTACCTTTGGTATGGGCCGAACTATGTATTGTAAGCGCAGACGTCTGTCTGCGCTTGTTTTATTTTCTTTCGGAGGTGCTTTACCATCAGCAAAACGAATGAACTGCTCATGAATGAAGAAATTCGTGACAAAGAGATCCGCGTTGTCGGAAGCGACGGCAGTCAGCTTGGAATCATGTCTCCGCGTGATGCAATGAAACTTGCAGCGGAACAGAATCTTGATCTTGTTAAAATCGCACCGCAGGCTGTTCCGCCGGTATGCCGCATTATGGACTACGGCAAATACCGTTACGAGCAGGCAAAACGCGAAAAAGAAGCAAGAAAAAATCAGAAAACCGTTGAGGTTAAAGAAGTCCGTATGTCGCTGAATATCGACACGCACGACTTTGATACCAAAGCAAACCAGGCGAAGAAATTCCTGACCGGCGGCGACAAGGTTAAGGTTTCCGTCCGTTTCAGAGGCCGCGAAATGGCTCATCCGGAAATGGGCAAAACTCTGCTGGATCGATTCATTGCTGCTTGTGCGGAGGTCGGCTCGATCGACAAACCGCCGAAGATGGAAGGACGCAGCCTTGCTGTGTTCATTGCGCCGAAAGCTGCGAAGTAAATTATATAAGGAGGCCTTTTATCATGCCGAAAGTAAAAACTCATACCGGTGCGAAAAAACGTTTTAAGCTCACCAAAACCGGTAAAGTAAAACGCGCACACGCTAACAAGTCCCATATCCTGAACAAGAAAACCACCAAACGTAAAAGAAGTCTTCGTATGGGCGCTTACGCTGACAAGACCAACGTTGCAGCAATCAAGAAACTGATCCCGTACAAATAATTAAGAAGAACCAGACGGAGGTATAGAATTATGGCTCGTGTTAAAGGAGCAATGGCTACTCGCAAGAGAAGAAATAAAACCCTGAAACTCGCTAAAGGTTACTGGGGCGGCAAGAGCAAACTCTTCAAGACTGCTAAAGAAGCAGTAATGAAATCCAATCAGTATTCGTACATTGGCCGTAGACTGAAAAAACGTGACTTCAGAAAACTGTGGATCTCCCGTATTTCTGCTGGCACCAAAGCAAACGGCATGAACTACTCCACCTTTATGAACGGTCTCAAAAAAGCTGGCATTACGCTGAACCGCAAAATGCTCTCTGAGATCGCTATCCACGACGCTGCTGCTTTCACCGCACTCTGCGAGAAAGCAAAAGCTCAGCTCTAATGAAATACTGCGCCCGCGTCCGAACGACACGGGCGTGTTTTCATATTTAAAGGAAGAAAAAGAAGGGATTTTTTGATGTATCCGACGCTCACATCCAAGGATAACCAGCTGATTAAGCTGTATGCAAAGCTCTGCGGCTCCAAAAGCACGCGCGAAAAAGAGGGTCTTTTCACCGTTGAAGGCTTCAAGCTTTTCTTTGAGGCGATCCGAAGCGGTATGACCGTTACAACCGTTTTTGTAACAGAAACGCTGTTTGAAAAACGCAAAGAGGAATTACTGCCGCTGTTTGCATGCTGCGGCGAGGTATATCTGATCCCGCATTCTCTTGAAAACAAGCTCTCGCAGGTGGAAGCACCGCAGGGCATTTATGCGATGGTCGAAAAGCCGTCGCTTCTGACCGATGCAATCACGCCGTGCAAAAAGGCCGTCCTGCTGTGCGATCTGCAGGATGCCGGAAATGTCGGAACGATTATCCGGACGGCTGAAGCGCTCGGTATCACGCACATTTACGCCACCGCGCACACCTGCGATTTTTACAATCCAAAGGTTGTCCGCAGTACGATGGGTTCGCTGTTCCGCATGCAGCTCGGTGTTGTGTCCGACGCGGTAAGCGGCATTAAAAGCGCACAGGAAAACGGCGTTACGGTGTATGCCTCCGTCGTGTCCGGCGAGGCAAAAGCCGTCGGCAGCTTTGCTTTTGATGAAAACAGTCTGCTTTTGATCGGCAACGAAGGCAACGGTCTTACCGCAGAATCGGCCGAGGCCGCCGATCACCGCATTACAATCAAAATGACGGGCAATGCCGAATCACTCAACGCGTCGGCGGCTGCCTGCATCCTGATGTGGGAAATGAAAAAGTGAGAAGGGAAGTCTTGTGATGGAAGAACTGCGTTATTGGGTCTGGCTGTCGCAGTGTTTCGCATACGGAAGCGCGATGCCGGCTAAACTGCTTGAGGTCTGTCCGTCTCCGAAAACGCTCTTTGAAATGAGCGAGGAGGAACTGCAGCGCTTTTCCTTCCTGCCCGCAAAAGATCGCAGTATTATGAAAAAGACGACGCTTTCCAATGCGGATTTCGTCTTGAAGCAGTGTGCGCGCTTTAAAATCCGGATCATTCCGATGACAGATCCGGAATATCCGGTGCGCCTGCGCAATATTTACGGCCCTCCGGTCGTGCTCTATGTGCTTGGCTCTCTCGCCGGACTCGACGACGAACCGACGGTTGCGATCGTCGGAACGCGCAGCGCGGACGAATATGCGCTTGCTGCAACGGAATTTCTTGCGGGCGGTATCGCAAGAGCCGGTGCTGTTATCGTCAGCGGTTGTGCACACGGCATCGATTCCGCCGCACACGAAGCGGCAATTGCCGCAAACCGCCGCACAATCGCCGTGTTGGCCTGCGGTCTTGATGTCGATTATCCCACCGGAAGCGGTCCGATGAAGCGCGCTATCTTAAACGGCGGCGGCGCTCTTGTCAGCGAATATCCTCCGGGAACACCGTCCGCATCACGTGTGTTTCAGGTCAGAAACCGCATCATCTCCGGCCTTTCGCTCGGTGTTCTGGTCACACAGGCACCGGTCCGCAGCGGCGCTTTGCTTACGGCAGGTCACGCGGTAGATCAGGGAAGAGACCTCTTCTGCCTTCCGCCGAACAGCATTTTTGACCGGCAGTACGCCGGCGTCATCCGCTATCTGCGCGACGGCGCCATCCCGGTATTTTCTCCGGAAGATGTCCTGCTGCCGTACTACGCGGAGTTCCCGGACAAGATCGATCTTGCCGCTTTGAAAGGCGATCCGGCGTATCAGAAGATCGTGCAGACGACCTCCGAACGTGCCGCTGTTGTCGTACTAAAGAAGGCGGAAACGAAAAAAGCCGATAAAAAAACGAAAATAACGGATAAAACCGAAAGAAATAAAGAAAAAACCGAAAAAAATCCGGAAACAGTATTTGATGAATTGCACTCTTTGGTGTATAATCAATTAGATACCCATCCGCAGAGCATCGATGACCTCACCGCAAAATGCGGAATCGACATCGGAACGCTCTATTCCGTCCTGACGGACCTGGAACTGGATGGCTACATTGAGCCGCTTGGCGGCGGACGTTACCACCGGGTGGATTGACGGATCACATCTGTTTTGGAGGAAACAATGGCAAAGAAACTGGTTATCGTGGAATCGCCGGCAAAGGCGAAAACGATTAAAAAATATCTTGGAAGAACGTATGACGTTGTCGCTTCTATGGGACACGTGCGCGATCTTCCGAAATCCACGCTCGGCGTTGATACCGAAAATGATTTCGCGCCGAAATATATCAATATCCGCAAACAGTCGGAGACGATCAAAAAGCTGAAAGCGGCGGCAAAGGACAAAGATAAGATCTATCTTGCAACGGACCCGGACCGCGAAGGCGAGGCGATCTCCTGGCATCTTGCGCATCTTCTCGGTGTGGATTTAAATGAGAAAAACCGTGTTACGTTCAACGAGATCACGAAATCCGGCGTTAAAACCGGTATGGCATCGCCGCGCAAGGTTGACGAAAGCCTCGTCAATTCGCAGCAGGCGCGCCGTATCCTCGACCGCCTCGTTGGCTATAAACTGAGTCCGTTCCTTTGGAAAAAGGTCAAAAGCGGTCTTTCCGCCGGACGCGTTCAGTCGGTTACTGTCCGCATGATCGTTGACCGTGAAGAAGAGATCCGCAACTTTATTCCGCAGGAATACTGGTCGATCGAAGCACAGCTTCGCACCGCACCGAAGGTAAAACCGTTCACCGCAAAATTCTACGGCAAAAACGGCAAGAAGATCGAACTGCACACGAAAGAGGAAACCGACGCAATTCTCGCCGATTTAAACGGCGCGGATTTCGTCGTTGAGTCCGTTAAAAAGAGCGTTCGTCAGAAAATGCCGGCACCGCCGTTTACCACCTCCACCATGCAGCAGGAGGCATCCCGCCGTCTCGGCTTCCAGGCGCGCCGCACGATGAAAGCGGCACAGGAGCTCTATGAGGGCCTTGACGTGGAAGGCTACGGCACCGTCGGTCTGATCACGTATATGCGTACCGACTCGCTCCGTATCTCCGACGAGGCAAAAGCCGCTGCGGCATCCTATATCGAAAATACGTACGGCAAGGAATACGTTCCGAGCACACCGCGTGTCTATAAATCGAAAAACAATGCGCAGGACGCGCACGAGGCGATCCGTCCGTCCCTGCCAGAGATCACCCCGGCTATGGTAAAAGACAGCGTAAGTTCCGACCAGTACAAGCTCTATAAACTGGTATGGGAGCGCTTTATCGCAAGCCAGATGGCAAGCGCGCTGCTTGATACCGTTGCGGCACAGATCGACGCAAACGGCTATACGTTCAAAGCGTCCGGCTTCACCGTTAAATTCGATGGCTTCACCGTGCTCTATGTTGAGAGCAAGGACGACGAGAAGGAAGAAAACAGCGTTCTTCCGGAACTTGCCGAACAGGATCAGCTCATCAAAGAAAACGTAAAAGGCAGCCAGCACTTCACGCAGCCGCCGGCGCGTTATACCGAAGCATCGCTCATCAAAGAGCTTGAGGAAAACGGCATCGGCCGTCCGAGCACCTATGCGGCAACGATCACCACGATTCTCGGCCGCAACTACGTTGAGCGCGAAGCAAAACAGCTTAAACCGACCGAACTCGGCGAGGTTACCACCAAGCTGATGAAGGAACACTTCAACCAGATCGTCGACGCGGACTTTACCGCAAATATGGAAAAGGATCTCGACGAGATCTCCGACGGCGACAAACAGTGGACGCAGGTTCTGCACAGCTTCTATGACGGCTTTGAGCAGGATCTCAAAAAAGCCGAGGTTGAAACCGAAGGTCAGACCTATCGCGTTGCCGATGAAGAGACGGACATCGTCTGCGAAAAATGCGGCCGCAATATGGTTATCAAAAACGGTCGTTTCGGCAAATTCCTTGCTTGCCCGGGTTATCCGGCGTGCAAAAACACCAAGCGCATCGTAAACGAGATGCCGGGTGAATGTCCGAAATGCGGCGGCAAGATCCTCGAAAAGAAATCGAAGAAGGGCAAGAAGTTCTTCGGCTGTGAGCATAACCCGGATTGCTCGTTCCTTTCCTGGGATGCACCGACCGCCGAAAAATGCCCGGTCTGCGGCAAAACGATGCTCAAGAAAGTCGGCCGCAGCTCGAAACTCTACTGCTCGAACGAAACCTGTACCTACGAAAGAGGAATCAAGAAAGAATGAGAGTCTCGGTGATCGGAGCCGGTCTCGCCGGATGTGAAGCTGCGTGGCAGCTCGTTTCGGCAGGGATCGCAGTCGATCTTTACGAAATGAAACCGGCGAAATATACGCCGGCACATCACTACTCCGGCTTTGCGGAGCTCGTTTGCTCCAACTCTTTAAAAGCGGCCCGCGTTGAAAGCGCGGCAGGCCTTTTGAAAGAGGAAATGCGCACGCTCGGCTCGCTCACGCTTGAAAGCGCGGCACAGTGTCCGGTTCCGGCCGGCGGCGCTCTTGCTGTTGACCGCACGCGCTTTTCGGATTATATCACCGAAAAGATCCGCAATCATCCGCTGATCACAGTGCACGAAGAAGAGGTGACCGCGATCCCGGAAGGCAATGTTATCATTGCGTCCGGCCCGCTTACGTCCGATACGCTTGCCTTGGCGATCCGCGAAAAACTCAATACGAAGGGTCTGAGCTTTTACGATGCGGCTGCACCGATCGTAACGGCGGAGAGCATCGATATGTCGGTCGCATTTGCGGCTTCTCGTTACGACCGCGGCGATGACGACTATATCAACTGCCCGATGAATAAAGAGGAATACGAGCGTTTTTACGAAGCGCTTATTACGGCGGAGTCCGCGCCGCTGCACGAATTCGATTCCGGTTTTTCGGTCTATGAAGGCTGCATGCCGGTTGAGGTTATGGCGCGCCGCGGTGCCGATACGATCCGTTTCGGTCCGCTCAAGCCGGTCGGTCTGCGCGATCCGCGCACGGGTCACCGCCCGTGGGCTGTTGTTCAGCTTCGCAAAGAAAACGCCGACGGCACGATGTATAATCTCGTCGGATTCCAGACGAACCTGAAATTCGGCGAGCAGAAGCGCGTGTTCTCGCTC
The DNA here is from genome assembly GCA_045133675.1 of Oscillospiraceae bacterium. Lineage (GTDB taxonomy): Bacteria > Bacillota > Clostridia > Oscillospirales > Ruminococcaceae > Paludihabitans. The sequence continues at coordinate 8,014 of JBGUUS010000024.1, forward strand.
ATTCCGGGATTACAGAACGCAGATTTCGTACGTTACGGTGTCATGCACCGCAACACCTTCCTCGATTCGCCGCGTCTTTTGAATCAGGCGTTCCAGCTGAAAAACGATCCGCGGATCTTTTTTGCCGGACAGATGACCGGCGTGGAAGGCTATATGGAATCGGCAATGAGCGGCATTTTAGCCGGTATCAATATGGTTCGCTTTATAAGAGGCGAACAGGCGCTGATGCTCCCGCGCGAGACGATGTGCGGCGCATTGAGCGCATATATCTCCGATCCGTCGGTGGAGGATTTCCAGCCGATGGGTGCCAATATGGGTATTCTCCCGGCGCTTGAAGAGACGGTCCGGGATAAAAAGCTGCGGTATGCTGCGCTCGCCGAGCGCGCACTTGCGGCATTATACAACGAACTGCACAAGGAGGAAACGACATGAAAATTATTGTAGACGGTTTTGGCGGCGATCACGCACCGCTTGCTGTATTGGAGGGCTGCCGCGCGGCAGTTGACGAATACGGCGTTTCGATCATTCTGACGGGTGATGAGGAAAAACTCAAAGCCTGTGCCGCAGAGCACCAGATCGCGCTCGACGGTATGGAGATCGTACATGCACCGAAAGTTATGCCGGTTGAAGAAGAGCCGACCGCAATTATGAAAGAATATGCCGATTCCTCGATGGGCGTTGCTATGAAACTCCTCGCTGACGGTAAAGGCGACGCACTCGTTTGTGCCGGCAGCACCGGTGCAATGGTCGTTGCTGCTTCGCTGATGGTTCGCCGCATCAAAGGCATCAAACGCGCAACGCTTGCACCGATCATTCCGTCGGAGTCGGGCAATTACATCCTGATGGATGCAGGCGCAAACGTCGAATGCCGTCCGGAGATGCTCGTTCAGTTCGGTATGATGGGCTCGATCTATATGGAAAAGATCATGAAGGTCGAAAATCCGCGTGTTGCTCTTGTCAACATCGGCGCGGAGGAGACCAAAGGCCGCGAACTCGACGTTGAGAGCTATAAGCTGTTCAACGAGAAAAAAGCCGTTAACTTCATCGGCAATATCGAACCGCGTTATATCCCGCGCGGCGATGCAGATGTCGTCGTAACCGACGGTTTCACCGGCAACGTCGTTTTAAAACTCACCGAAGGTCTCGGCAAAATGATCGCAAACGTTCTCAAAGATATGTTCATGACGAGCCTCGTCGGCAAAATTGCCGGTGCGCTTGTTCTCAAAAAAGTAAAAGCGTTCAAAAAGAAAATGGACTACAAAGAGCATGGCGGTGCACCGCTTCTGGGTATCTCCAAACCGGTCATCAAAGCACACGGCAGCTCCGACGGCCGCGCATTCAAAAATGCGATCCGTCAGGCAATTACTTTTGTGGATGCAGACGTTGTGGGTGAGATCACCGCTGCGCTTGCTGCCATGAAAGCCAAGAAAGAAGATAAAGCAGATGTATGAGTTACACGAGCTGGAAACGGCTCTCGGCTACACATTTCAGAATAAAGCGCTTCTTCGCGAAGCGATGACACACTCTTCGTTTTCGAACGAAGGCAACCGTCATGAGCACGACAACGAGCGCCTGGAGTTTCTGGGCGACTCGGTTTTGTCGCTTGTTGTGGCAGAACATCTTTTTACGCACTATCAGCATTATCCGGAAGGAGATCTGACGAAGCTGCGCGCTTCGCTCGTCTGCGAAAAGAGCTTGTTCCGCTTTGCACAGAAGATCGATCTCGGATCGTTCATGCTGCTTGGAAAAGGCGAGGAGCACACCGGCGGCCGCGAGCGTCCGTCCATCGTCTCCGATGCGTTTGAAGCAACGCTCGCCGCAATCTATCTGGACGGCGGCTATGAAGCAGCCAAAACCTTCGTCCTGCGCTTTTTGCCGGCGAAGATCAATCTCCAGCAGATCAATATGCTCAACGACTATAAGACCGCGCTGCAGGAGATCATCCAGAAAAACCGCGAAGAGAAGGTCGAATACGTTCTGACCGGCGAATCCGGCCCGGATCACAACAAGTCCTTCACGGTTGAGGTGCATTTGAACTCGAACGTGATCGGCACCGGCACCGGCCGCAGCAAAAAGCAGGCAGAACAGCTTGCCGCAAAAGAAGCGCTTTCCCTGATGGGCTATGAAACATAAGAATATCGCGTTCTTTATTCCGCATCTTGGCTGCCCGCACTGCTGCAGTTTCTGCGACCAGCGTGCAATCTCCGGCAATGCCTCGGCGCCGTCACCGGAATCCGTGCGAAAAACACTGGAAGAGGCGTTTGCAGCGATCGAGAACAGGGAAAACTGCGAGATCGCGTTTTTCGGAGGCAGCTTTACGGCGATTCCGAAAGAGCAGATGCTTTCGTATTTAAAAATCGCAC
>JBGUUS010000025.1:0-14921 GCA_045133675.1 Oscillospiraceae bacterium
CGTATACGATGCAACAACCGGCGAATATCTGGTGACAAACCGGATGATGACCGGAACGCTCCCGCTGTTTTATAAAGACACACTTTCTGTTTTGGAAGAACAGGAAATCCTGCATGTCGAATACGACGAAAACGAGTGGCCGGTATCGGCGGAAACGGATGCTGCAAAAGCTGAGGCAACAGCGGAAGCGGTATTCTATCTGAAAGTAAACGGCGATATCCTCGAGTTCGATCAGGCGAACCGCTCGGTTCAGGACGGATGCATTATAGAATGGATCTATTCGGACGAGCTGCACGTAGCGAGTGAGCGCAGTGCGTTTACCCGCACGAACCGTATCTGGGAAGACGAGCACCGCGCAGCACTCCGGGAAGCCGGCAGCTGGATGGCGCGCCAGAACGATCCGTGTGTTGCACATTATGCGGCGCTTTCGATCGCCGGACAGCCGCTTTCGAGCACGGTGGTCGTTTCGCTTCCGGAAACGGCAAGACAGTCGCTTAAAAAAGATGTTGTTATGACGTATGCGGAACAGCTCTTTCTGCTTTCGGCCTGCGGATACAGCGATGATCAGGAGGTTGCGGCGCTCTGTCTGGAGCGGATCGCAACGCAGAAGATGGATACTTCGAACGTTATGCTGGCTTCGGCGGCGCTCCGCGCTTATGACAGCCGTTCTTATACTTTGCCGGAAGATGCATACAACACGCGTGATCTTCTGGTGCGCCGTATCGTTTCGGCGCAGAACAGCGACGGCGGTTTTGCAAGAACACGCGGTTTCTCCTCGGATTTTGAGGCAACGATCGATGCGCTCGTCGTGCTCTCTCAGTATAACGGCGAAGAGACGACGGCGGCAATCCGCGGCGGCTTAAGCTATCTGGCACGTTGGCTCAAAGAAAACGGTATTAAGAAATCCAGCACACTTTCTTCCGGTCAGGTCGTATCACAGATGCTTACGGCGCTGATCTGCGTAAATGCGGATATTACGGAAGAACGTTTCACGGTCGACGGCGCGACACTCGCAGATATTCTGCTTTCGATGCAGAATGCGGACGGCGGTTTCTCGGCGGAGTTTGGCGAGAGCAGCGATCCGGAAACAACGCACGATGCGGTTGTTGCACTTGCGGCACTGAAAAAAGGCGGTTCGCCGTATATTTTTGATGCTGTTGCAGTGGAAAACGAAGGAATCGCGCAGTACCGTATGCTCGGCGGCGAGGCGGACGGACCGGCGGCTTATTCCGGCGAAAACCCGCTGGATGAGATCCCGGGCTGGGCAATCGCGCTTGTTGCAGGCGGCGCGGTATTGATGCTCGGCGGCATTGTTCTGCTGCTGGTATTCACAAGAAAGAGAAAAGCTTGATATAAAAAACGAAAACCGGCTTCCTTTTGGGAAGCCGGTTTTGTTCCTCGAAGGAATTTCACTTATTCCTTGGGTTTTATCAAAGAAGATAAACCTTTTGGCAAGCAAAAAACTTTATGTTGATATAAATTTTTTGTGTTCATACTAAAATATCGAAGAAAAACAATCTATAAAGAACTTCAAAAAAGAGATAGATTCTTTTATGTTGCGGATTTCTTTCTCGTGTAAAAATGGATATAACTTCCTTTGGGGAAGAACATATATTTCGGCTTTATTTTTGGTTTTAATTATGATAATATAATGGAAGGATGGTGATATATGTGACTATTTCGAAAATTGATCCTGCGCTTTCTATTGAACGTTTGAGATTTGATAAGGAAAATCAATATTTTGATCGAAAGAGCGAAAGATTAGCCGCAAAGGATTTTGCGCACCAACTTTCCGCTTTTGCCAATGCATCTGGTGGTCTTGTGGTAATAGGTATCGAAGACGACGGACGCATCACAGGTGTGTCTGTCGAGAAGGAAAACATCTTTAGGCAAGTAGCTTTCGATCATATGCATATACCGCCTGTATACAATGTTGAAAAGATTTCCTGTGAAGATGATAATGGCATTGATCGGGATATATTGCTTTTCCACATTGAAAACTCCGCAAATGAAATTATCAAGCTGAAAAATGGAGAAGCGTATCTTCGTGTTGGCGATGCTTCGAGAAAGTTGAACCCTGAACAATTTTTAGCGTTGGAGTACACCAAAGGTATTAAAAGTTTCGAAGCAAGAATTGTTGAGGATGCGCTTCTAGATGATTTAGATTGGGAGCTTATTGAGCAATATACAAAGCGGTTAAACCCAACAGCAAGTTCTTCCGTGGATGTGCTGAAAGGAAGAGGCTTGCTAAAGGAGAGGAAAGGAGAAAGAGGTGAATACGATGTCACCGTAGCAGCAATGCTTCTTTTTGGAAAATTCCCTTCACAGTTTTTGCCTGCAGCACGTGTTCGTTTCTTACGTTATGAGGGAACTACTGCTGGTGTAGGAACGAATTTTAATATAGTTAAAGAAGTCAATATCGAAAAGGCGATACCTCATCTTATTGAAGAGACGCGAGATTTACTGGAATCGCAAATGCGTGAGTTTCAACAGTTAGAGCGTAGCGGTGTGTTCAAAAAGATTTCCGAATATCCAACATTTGCGTGGTTAGAGGGACTTGTGAATGCTGTGGCACATCGTGACTACTCTATTCAAGGTGATCATATCCGCATCTCTATGTTTGACGACCGTATCGAATTTTCTAGTCCGGGAAAACTTCCGAGTATTGTTACGGTAGATAATATCCAGACAACGCGTTTCTCTCGTAACCCGATGATTGCTAGAGTTTTGAGCGATTTAGGCTGGGTTAGAGAATTGAACGAGGGTGTAAAACGTATTTATACGGATATGGCTTCTTTCTTTTTGGATCCGCCTAGTTTTAGTGAGCCTAATGGCAATACTGTTCTTTTAGTACTTAAGAATAATATTGCAGTACGCTCTGCTCGGCGTATGGGATCCCCCAAAGTGTTTAATCAGTGTTGGGAGCGTTTAGGGGTTCTAGATCGCGAATTAGTGTACTATATTGCAAATATTGAAAAGTGTACACCTAGATTGCTGACGGAACTCACCAAAAAATCCCGTCCAACGATTACCAACCATTTGCGTAAGTTGTTAGAGTTAGGGGTTATTGAAGAAAACGGTACCTCTCATACCGACCCTACAAAGTATTATACAATCAAATAGTATATAGTTACTTGATAATCACTTGATAATACTTGATAATGTAGATATATACTAGCCTTTGAGGTTCTGTGCGTTAATCTTTGGGTTACTTGATAATCACTTGATAATACTTGATAGGTTTGGAAATGTGGGATTAAATCTTAGGTGCGTTTGACAATGTATCTTTTGTGCATGGGAGGACATATGTTCGGAAATGCAGAATGGCTGTTTTTTGACGTCGGTTCAACGTTGATCGATGAGAGCGAAGCGTATGCACACCGATTCCGGGATATCGCAGAAGCGGCCGGCGTTTCGCGTGATACGGTGCAGGAAAAGGCGATGACGTTTTACCGCGGGAATAAGAAAGGCGATCTGGAGACAGCAAAGCTGTTCGGCGTATCGCTTACAAAATGGCACGCGGAGGATGAACGGCTTTATCCGGATGCGGCAGACTGTCTTGCAAAACTGCACAGCAGATACAAAATCGGAATTATCGCCAATCAATCGCTCGGTACGGCCGAACGGCTTGCGCAGCACGGAATCCTTCCGTACATCGATCTGGTGATTGCTTCGGCGGAGGAAGGCGTTTCCAAACCGGATCGCCGTATTTTCGAGATCGCGCTTGCGCGAGGTGGATGTATCCCGGAAAAAGCAGTGATGATCGGCGATCGGATCGATAACGATATCGTTCCGGCGAAAGCGATCGGAATGCAGACTGTTTGGATAAAACAGGGAAACGGACGCTTCTGGAACGTAACGACAGAATGCGAAAAACCGGACATAACGGTAAACAGCCTGACGGAATTACGCAAGATATTGGAATAAAATGAAAACCGCCGTTCGCATGAACGGCGGTTTTATGCGTATTCTTACAGGTTTTCGAGACGTTCTGCTGCTTTTTCCAGCCAGTCACCTTCGAACAGCTCGATCGTGCCGGCATCGCACATTGCAGCGATTTTCGGATCGATCGGGAGTTTGCCGAGGACCGGAAGGTCATAGTGTGCAGCAACTTCTTCGATGTGGCTTTCGCCGAAGACAGAGATCTTCTTGCCGCAGTCCGGGCACTCGAGATAGCTGTAGTTTTCTACGAGACCGAGGATCGGAATATCCATCTTCTTCGCCATGTTAACCGCTTTGCCGACGATCATGGAGACGAGCTCCTGCGGCGAGGTGACGATGATGATACCGTCAACCGGAAGCGACTGGAATACGGTGAGCGCAACGTCACCGGTTCCCGGAGGCATATCGACGAACATATAGTCAACATCGCCCCAGAGAACTTCGGTCCAGAACTGGGTAACGGTGTTGCCGATAACCGGGCCGCGCCATACAACCGGATCGTCCTCGTTCGGGAGGAGGAGGTTGATGGACATGACTTTGGTACCAAGAGCACTTTCAACCGGGAAAATACCCAGGTCGCTGCCCATAGCACGGTCTTTCAGGTGGAACATTTTCGGAACGGACGGGCCGGTGATATCGGCGTCCAGAATTGCGGTTTCAAAGCCTCTTCTGCGCATCATAACGGACATAAGACCGGTTACGAGCGATTTGCCGACGCCGCCTTTGCCGCTGACAACGCCGATTACTTTGCGTACACAGCTGTTGGCGTTTGCCGGAGCAAGCAGGCTCTCAGCTTTGCGTTCGCCGCAGTTTGCACTGCAGGAAGCGCAGTTATGCGAACATTCACTCATTTCATTATCTCCTTTTTGGCGTAATTCGCTACCCATAAGCATACTCCTTTTTTGCGGATTTGTCAACTGCACAGAAGCGGCATATCCGCCGCGGAATATGGAGTTTTCACCCGCTTCTTCTTGCAAAAAATTCCTGTGTATTATATAATATTACCATATAGACCGAAAAGACAGGAGAGGATCCGATGGCAGGAAATATCTGTCCGAAATGCGGAAAACAGATGGAATGGAAGCACCACAACGGCATCAGCGTGCTGGAGTGTACCTGCGGTTATATGGTCAATGTGCAGACCGGAAAAGAATACGAGACCTTTGATTTTTCCAAAGGAAAGGTTGAAGTTGGTTGTCCGAGCTGCGGCAAAATGCTGAATTTTCCGGCGATGTCCGGCGTTGTGGACGGAACGTGTCCGTTTTGCGACCATAGTTTTATGATAGATACGGACCGCGTTCAGGTCTGGCAGAAGGTGAACTGTCCAAAATGCGGAGAAGTGAACTCTCTGCCGCCGGACGCGCTTGTCGGCGAGTTCACCTGCAGACACTGCGATACGCCTGTCGCTCTTCTCAATCAGCAGCCGAATTACCGCGATAAGGTTTTTCACGTTTGTCCGTCCTGCGGTACGATTATGACGACACCGCCGACCGATAAGATGATCGATATCCGCTGTCATGTTTGTTCGACGGCATGGCGCTTTGACGGCAAAAGCGGCGACAGCGCAATTCTCGGCGCGTGCTCGCGCTGCGGTCATACGGAGTATATCCCGTTTTTGGGCCGTTATCAGCCGTATATCTGCGATAATTGCGGACAGGAAACGCGTATGGCGAATCCGCCGCTTACACCGGAAGAACGCAGATGGCTCCATATCGTGGAGCACAGCGAAATCACGAAAGAATACTGCCGCAGACTGCAGGCGATCCTGACGAGACCGGATATCCGTGTGCAGTTTGAACAGGGTACGGTTACCGGATACGATATCGATTTTGATGCCCGTTATTTGAAACTCAAACCGATCCTTGCGGACGGAACGGTTTCGAAAAAAGGTGCTGTTTTCGACAGTCTTACTTTTTCTCAGGTAAAACGGGATCTGCAGCGGAATCTGCCGCCGCAGCAGCAAAACGAGTTGTTTGATGCGATCGGTTGCATCGTTGCCGGTATCCGCTTTGCGGAGATCATCATGCGCGACGCCGCGAAAAACGTTCTGTTCAGCGCGGATGTGCCGAACTTCAAACTGACGTATACCGGTCCGAAACAGCAAAAAGCACCGAATTTTACAGAGACAGCTTATGCGCGGAACAATTCCTATACACCGCCGAAACAGCCGCAGATGTCCGCGGACGAAAAGGCATGGATCAACAAGATCGAGCAGAGCCAGATCACGAAGGTGTACGGCTCGAAGCTTGAATATCTGTTCGGTCAGTCGGAATTCCGCAGAGTGTTTGCAAAAGGTAATATCATGGGCTATGAGCTGCGCGTTCTGCGCACGTTCATGCTCCTTGTTCCGTATTTCACGTACGATACCTCTGCGCACGACGAGCAGGCAATGTATCTCGATTATCCGTTCGGCACCTGCGCAAAAGAACTGCGCGACGAGGCGGATAAAGCATCGATGCCGCCATTTTTACGCGATAAATTCTTTGAGCACGAATATACCGCGATCCCGTATGAATCGGCTTGTGACCGCTTTGCCGAGATCATGTTTAAAGAGCATCTGAGCAAGTTCGATTATCTCGATCTCGACTTTGCAAACCGCATGATCTATACGAAGGATGCACCGCCGAAAGTTCGCGTAGTGAATCGGAAAAAGTCCTTCGATTCTGCACCGCCGAAACAGCAGACGGATGTACAGAAATGGATGTCGCGGGTTGAAAACAGCTTTGTAATTAAAGCGCTCGGCGATATGGTTCCGGGATTCTTCAACGATGAAGGTATCAAGGACACGATCCGCCGCGAGAATATCGTAAGACTCGGCTTTGATGCGGATGAAACCCGTTTCAAAGTAACCGCGTTCCGTGCGGACGGTTCGATTTGCGAGAGTCTGGACCTCTTTAAAGACAGTCCGTTCTCTGTAATGATGCGCGAAGTTCGCGAGAATATGAAAGCAGAAGGCGCTTCGCCGGAAGCAATGGCGTATTTTGATGTAAGAGAGATCAGAAATATTCCGCTTCGCTCTGCACAGGTCCGTGCGGTTGAGATTCTGATGAAAGACTATTTCTCGAAAGTTCCGTATCTCGTTATGGACCCGAAACGCTTTACTGCGACGGTAAATCTCGGCGGCGGACAGAAGAGCTATAATCAGCAGTACAGCCAGCCGAACTATGGCCAGCAGAATACGTACCAGCCGCCGCAGCCGAAATCGGATGAAGAGCGCTGGGTTGAAAAGGTCGAAGACAGCCGTGTTATCGAAGCGCTCGGTGATATGACGGTCAGATATTTCAACGATGACCGCATCAAAAACGTCATTCGTCAGAATAACATTGTAAAACTCGATCTCGACTGCGGACCGGACGGCTGTCAGATGATGGCTGTCGACGCGAGCGGCAAGACCACCGATATTCTGGATCTCTACGAAGATTATTCGTATAGGCAAATGCGGCAGATGATCCTCAATGAAATGGCGAAGAACGGTGCAACACCGCAGCAGCTCGTTGAGTTTGAGAAGACGGAGATTGCGAACATTCCTTGGAAGAAGGCACAGCTCCGCGTGCTCGACATCCTGCTCTGCGATTACCTGGCGAAGGTTCCGTATGTTACGGTCAATCCGCAGGATTATACCGCGCAGATCCATTTGAACGGCACCGGTGGACAGCAGCCGCAGTATCAGGCACCAAGCTATAATCAGACGTACAGCCAGCCGCAGCAGCCGAAGCAAAGCTATCAGGCACCGCAGTACAGCCAGCCGGAACAGAAGAAAGGCTTCTTCTCCAATGTGTTCAGCTCGATCAAGCAGGGCGTTGACAACAACAAGGCCGCCGAAGAGCAGGAATGCGCAATGGTTGAAGATAACAACATGACGTGGCTCTCTCAGATGAAGATCATTGATTTGATGAAAGATCAGAGTTCGATGGATATTTATCATGATCCGTTGTTCAGCGGTTTCCGGCTCAAGATCAACAGATATGGCTGGGTATGGACCCTGATCGATGACCGCGGCGTTGAGATGGATGCCAAAATCGACATGAAATTTGAGCATCTGGGCGAAATTCACCGTAAACAATTCGGCGATTCGTTTATCGATTCCTGTTATACCGAGCTGTACTATTCTTCTTCCCGCAAGAAACTGCTTGAAGCAATATTTGAACAGATCAATAAACTTCCGTACTGGAACGCCAATCCGAAGTCGGGTTATATCACGAAGAAATAATTATTACAATATAAAAGGAGCGTATAAGAATGGATTCCACCAACTATAACCGCTATCTTTCGGCGATCAAAGCAACGAGAGATATTTCCGATCAGTCCCGCGCAAGAGAAATGCTGCGCCAGATTCAGGCGGATATGATCGCACGCTTCGGCCTCGGCGATAACGACGTCGATTACCTGATCCGTCAGTTCCATCTGAACGTATAATCAAAGAGACGAAAGGAGAAAATACAATGGATTCTACCAGCTACAACCGCTATCTTTCCGTAATCAAAGAGGCAAGATACATGGACGAGCGCCGCGCAAGAGAGATCCTCCGCCAGATCCAGGCAGATATGATCGCACGTTACGGCCTCGGCGATAACGACGTTGATTACCTGATCCGTCAGTTCCATCTGAATGTCTGATCTTTTACGAACAACAAAAATGGGATGCACCTTTTTGGGTGCATCCCATTTTTTCATGTAATTATCGGTCCATATCCAGGCGAATGTGATATGCGCTGCCGTCCATGCAGTCAACGATGGTCGGTGCATAGTCAAACACCGTAAAGGAAGCGTCCGGCCAGATGCCGATATCGCTGTTTTTCTCATTCGTCCATTTCGTGGATTCCGTACCGGTATACAGTGTCATATCCGTTACAGTGAGATTTTTTAAGCAGCCGCCTTTGTCGGTATTTCCGAGGACGATCTCCGGCCAGTCTTCGCACGGGTCGCCGTTGCGGTCGATCTTCGACTCCGGCGGGAAATCGAGCGCGCAGTTAAACAGACAGGACGTATTGCTGCCGTCCAGTTTGGCATGGCGCAGCTTGAAACGGACGGATTCTTCAACACCGCTCGTTCTGCCTTTTGCGGTGAACAGAACTTCTTCCTCTGCGATCAGTTTGCAGGAGAGATCATAAATATCGTCCTGCGGGAGCGTGTTGGAGGATTCCCACCATTCAAATCTCGTGCCGTCATATTTGAGGAAGAGATTATAAAACAGATGCCATCCACCTTTGGCGCCCGCCCATGCAAAGCCGACGTCAACACAGTTTTCCCATTCGGTTTCGCCGAACACGTCGATACCGAGGAAGATATAGGCGTTGATGAATTTTCCGTTGCTGAGCGCGCCGTTGACTTTGGTATTGCCGAGGTCAACCGTTGCCGAAGCACCGCTGTAACCGATTTTCGAGTATGCAACGAATGCAGGACCGTCATTGTCGCTCATACGGCCCGGATTGCGGTAATTGAACGTGCTGATCGTTTGCATAATATCGCCTCCGTCGTGATGAATACGGGTGTTTAGCCTTTGATAAAGGTTGCGAATGCGCGGTGCGTGGACCAGATATCGATCTTGGAAGCAACCTCCATCGGTGCGTGCATCGAGAGGATCGGCACGCCGATGTCGATGGTGTCGATATCGAGTTCAGCGGTGCAGAAAGCAACGGTTCCGCCGCCGCCCTGGTCAACTTTGCCGAGTTCGCCGGTCTGCCAGAGAACGTTTTCGCGGTCGAGCAGGTGCTGAACTTCTGCAGCGAATTCTGCGGAAGCGTCGGACGTGCCGGATTTACCGCGGGAACCGGTGTATTTGGTGATAACAGCGCCGTAGTTTACGAAGCAGTTGTTGCGTGCTTCGCTGACTTCCGGGAAGTTCGGGTCGAATGCTGCGTTAACGTCAGCAGAGAGGCATTTCGAGTTCGACATAATGATGCGGCCCGGAACGCCGTATGCAGCACCGAGGTTTTCGAGGAAGTACGGCAGGTATGCTGCGTTGAGGCCGGTGGTACCGGTGGAGCCGATCTCTTCTTTATCTGCAAGAACGCAGACAGCGGTGCGAGCCGGCGTGCCAGCATTGAGCAGTGCGGTGAACGAGGTGTAAGCGCAGACGCGGTCGTCGTGGCCGTAAGCGCCGATGAGGCTGCGGTCAAAACCGATGTCTTTTGCTTTGAATGCCGGAACGATGGTGAGCTCAGCGGAACGGAAGTCGCGCTCAACGATGCCGTATTTCTCGTTCAGGTATTTGATGAGGTTGAGTTTTACAGCTTCGCTTGCTTCGTCGTCTCTGAACGGCAGGGAACCGATCAGGATGTTGAGCTGTTCGCCTTTGATGCCGGTTGCAAGCGGCTGTTTAACCTGGTCTGCAGCAAGGTGCGGCAGGAGGTCGGTGACGCAGAAAATCGGATCGTTTTCGTCTTCACCAACGGAAACGGTTACGGAAGTGCCGTCAGCGAGGATGATAACGCCGTGCAGCGACAGCGGAATAGCAACCCACTGGTATTTTTTGATGCCGCCGTAGTAGTGCGTTTTGAAATAGCCGAGTTCGCTTTCTTCGTAAAGCGGGTTGACTTTGAGGTCAAGACGCGGAGAATCGATGTGCGAGGTCATCAGGTTGACGCCGTTTGCGATCGGCTCGGTGCCGATTACTGCGAAGATGATCGCTTTGCCGCGGTTGTTCATATAAACTTTGTCGCCCGGTGCGTATGCTTTGCCGATTTCGTACGGAACAAAGCCGTTAGCCTCTGCCATTTTGATTGCGGTGGTTACTGCTTCACGCTCGGTTTTGGCATTGTCGAGGAAGAGTTTGTAGTCCTCGCAGTAAGCCTGTGCGGCTGCGAGTTCCTCTTCGGAGAGGAGCAGACCGCCGTTTTTGCGCTGCAGGAACAGTTTTTCTTTCAGTTCCTGTGCGGTGGTTTTGGTGTTTTCCATGGTAGTACCCTCCATTTATTTTAGACGGAGATTGCGCTCCGCCGGTTGGACATTATTTGCTGAATGTTTTGCTCATGGCAACGAGCTGGGAAATGGTTGTTTCGACCTGGCGGCGAAGCGCCTCCGGATCGCCGTTGTTTTCGATAACGGCACGGCAGTGCGTGCGGAAGAACTCTTCGCTGTGCTGGCTGTTCATACGGGCAACGGCCTCCTCTTCGGTGAGACCGTCGCGCGCCATAATGCGCTCTTTGCGGGTTTCTTTATCCGCGCAGACGCCGAGCACCTGCAGACAGAGCTTGTCGGCGCCGCTTTCGTAGAGTGTCGGTGCATCGAGGATAACGAGCGATTCGCCCTGTTCTTCGAGTGCTTTGCATTCGTTTTCCAGATGATCGAAAATGAACGGGAAGATCGTGCGGTTGAGAAGATCGAGCGCATCACCGTCGTTGAACACGAGGTTGCCGAGAGCTTTGCGGTCGAGTTCGCCCGTTTCGGTTAAAACGGACGGAGAAAACGCTTTTGCGATGGCGTCGAGCGCCGGTTCGCCTTTTTGGGTAACGGTACGCGAAACGGTGTCGCAGTCAATGACGTTCAAACCGGCTTCGCGGAAAAGGTTGGATACAGTGGATTTGCCCGCACCGGTCTGGCCGGTGAGGCCGATGATTAAAAGACTCATAGACAGATGACCTCAAAGCCTGCTGCACGGAGCAGGCGGTTATAGATTGCAAGACCCATTCCGTCTTTGGACGGCATACGGGCATAGATGGTTTCAACACCGAGTTCGTCGACGGCGCGCAGGCTCGAGAAAAGCAGGTGAGCCTGTGCCATCGGATCGTCGGCGGAACCGAAGGTAACGTACGGAACTTTCAGATTGCGTTCTTCGCCGTCAAATACCATTGCACCGACACTGCGGTCTGCGTGGCTGTTGACAAAAGCGAGAAAACGGTCAAACGGTGCATCGAGAATGATGACATTTGCTTTCGGCGAATAATGCTTATGCAGCATTCCCGGCGAGAGCGCCTTTTCGCCTTTTTTTACTTCGTGCAAAACGCCGTCGTCAACGGTGACGTGCGGAACCGCTTCACGGAGCATTTCAACCGTGACAGCGCCCGGACGAAGCAGGACGATATCCGTATCGTTTTTCAGGAGAATAACGGTGGACTCAAGACCATAAGTGGAGGAGCCGCCGTCAAGAATCGCCGGGATACGGCCGTTTAAGTCGTTATAAACGTGGTTTGCGGTGGTCGGGCTCGGTTCGCCGGAGCGGTTTGCCGACGGTGCGGCAAGCGGCAGACCGGTTTTTTTGATGAGCGCCTGTGCGACTTTGTGCGACGGAAAACGAACCGCAACGGTGGAAAGGCCTGCGGTTACAGCAAGCGGCACACGGTCGCTTTTTTCGAAAATCATCGTGAGCGGGCCCGGCCAGAAGCGTTCGGCAAGACGTTTTGCAACGTCCGGAACGTATGCGGTGAGCGGCTCCAGCATATCGAGCGAAGCGATATGTACGATGAGCGGGTTATCCTGCGGGCGGCCTTTGGCGAGGAAGATCTTTTCGACCGCACTCTCGTCAAATGCGCTTGCAGCAAGGCCGTATACCGTCTCGGTCGGAAGACCGACGACTTCGCCGGATTCGATCAGAGAGGCGGCATAGGCGATGTTCTCTTCGGTTGGAAGTAAAACTTTGGTTTCCATGGAATCCTCCATTTCGGGTATTGCGGCTGTCAGTTCTGTTCTGCCGCCGCGAGTTTCAGCGCCTGGTCGGCGGTGATCAGCGCGTTCAGCAGATCGTCGATATCGCCGTCCATGTTATTTAAAAGCTGATAGGACGTATAGCCGATGCGGTGATCGGTGAGGCGTCCCTGCGGGAAGTTATAGGTGCGGATGCGCTCGCTGCGGTCGCCGGTACCAACCTGCGCTTTGCGGTCGGCGGCGATTGCGGCATTCTGCTCGGCAATTTTTGCTTCAAGCAGGCGCGAACGCAGGACTTTCATTGCTTTTTCCTTGTTTTTGAACTGGCTGCGCTCATCCTGACATTCGACAACAACACCTGTCGGCAGATGCGTGATGCGGATCGCCGATTCGGTTTTGTTGATATGCTGACCGCCGGCACCGCTGGAGCGGAAGGTATCGATCTGCAGATCGCTTGGATCGATCTGAAAATCGACTTCCTCTGCCTCCGGCAAAACGGCAACGGTTACGGTCGAGGTGTGAACACGACCCTGCGATTCCGTTTCCGGAACACGCTGAACACGGTGCACACCGCTTTCGAATTTCAGACGGGAATACGCACCCTGTCCGGTTACGTTGAAGCTGATCTCCTTGACACCGCCGAGTTCGGTTGCGTTGAGCGAGAGAACCTCGATCTTCCAACGCTGTTTTTCGGCGTACATCGAATACATGCGGAAGAGCGAATGCGCAAACAGTGCGGCTTCGTCGCCGCCGGCGCCGCCGCGGATCTCGACGATGACGTTTTTCTCGTCGTTCGGATCTTTTGGCAGAAGCAGGATGCGAAGCTCCTGTTCGAGCGATTCGATCGATGCGTTGCTTTCGGCAAGCTGTTCCGCTGCCATTTCACGGAATTCCGGATCAAGTCCGCTTTCGTCGAGCAGTTCTTTCGCTTCATCTCTTGCTTCAAGTGCCGCTTTGTAACGGCCGAAGGTTTCGATCAGCGGCGTTAAGCTGCTGTGTTCGATGGAGAGCGCGCGGAACTGCTCCGGGTCGGCAAGAACCGAAGGGTCGGAGAGGCGCATGGTGATCTCTTCGTAATGATTTTCGATGAGGGAGAGTTTATCGAGCATCGGGTAATCTCCTGTCGGAAAAGTTTATGGGTGAAAAGCAGCGGAGCGGTGTTAAACCGAATCCGGACCGGCGGTTTTCCGCTCGATCTTTTTGATGTGCTTTTCGATTTTGCTGCGCGGCGACATAAATTCGCGTCCGCAGCCGGTACAGCGCAGTTTGAAGTCCATGCCGATACGCAGGACAAGAAAGCGGTTTGCGCCGCACGGGTGATTCTTTTTCATAACGAGAATGTCGTTGAGCTGAACGTCCATATTCTGAACCTCCTGCTTTGTTAAAGCGATAACTTCACAAAATAAAGTATACACGAAATGAACGAAGAAAGCAAATCTTATCTTTGAATAAATCGCAAACTTCGGGAGAAAATGAGGAAAAATAGGAGAGGAGGAAGCTTTTTGAAACGGATCACAGCAATTTTTGAAGAGGCGGAGATGGCGGCGGAGGCGGCAAGACGTGTCGAGCAATCATATGGCGCATCACATCTGAAAATCCACAGCCGTTCGGCACCGGGAAAGGCGTACCGTCCGGCAAAGCCGTTTTCGGATTTCTTTGTACCGATGCAGCCGTACAGCCCGGGCACGGACGCATCGTATCAGCAGACGTATAATTTTGCGGCGGAGCGGCTGCAGGAGCAGCGGCGCGACGCGGCGGTGAAGAGCGCACGCTCGCTTTTGAGCATGGAGGTAAGCGCGGAATTTTCGGGTGATGCGGCGGCGGCTCTGCGCAATATGGGTGCAACGGACGTAAACGTGGACGAATAAAACCGGGGAATGCCACATAGATTTTGACAACGACATGATCAATGTGGAGGTTTATAAAAATGACGACGTATTTACCCGAGGGATATCGGACACAGATGGAAGGAACGGCGGTTTTGAACAGCCGTGCCGATGCGGAAGAGGCACGGAGCGCAAAACGGATTCTGGAGGCGCGCGCAGTTGTATGCGATCTTGATCACAACCTGATTGTGGATCTCGGCGGCATGAAAGGCGTTATCCCGCGCGAGGAGTGTGCGATCGGCATCCGCGAAGGCACAACGCGCGATATTGCAATCATTGCGAAAGTGAACAAGCCGGTTTGCTTCCGCGTTACCGAGGTGAAAACGGACGGGTTAAAGCCGTATGCGGTTCTTTCGCGCCGGGCGGTGCAGGAAGAGTGCCGCGCGGCATACATAGATCAGCTTGCTCCGGGTGATATCGTGCGCGGCCGTGTCACGCACATGGAGTCGTTCGGCTGTTTTGTGGATATCGGGTGCGGCGTGATCGCGCTTTTGCCGATCGATATGATCTC
>JBGUUS010000026.1:0-22715 GCA_045133675.1 Oscillospiraceae bacterium
ACCGGAACGATGCGCGCAGCACCCATTTCCACCGCCTTCTGCACGATAAAATCGAGCTTATCGCCTTTCGGGAGCGCCTGATACAGCGTGATCTCCTGCGGCGGTTCGGCCTTGTTCCCGCTTTTTTCCTCGATATGCAGCGTCACCGTATCGGGCGAAACGCTTTCGACAACACAGCGATAGTCCGTCTTTTTTCCGTCACAGACGGTGACCTCCTCGCCGACGCGCACGCGAAGCGAACGCGACAGATGCGTTGCATCCTCGCCGGTGAGCAGGATCGTATCCTCCAAAACGGTATCACAGAAAAAACGCGGCATAACAGAATCTCCTTAAACAGACGGTACTCAAAAACGGACTACTCAAAAAACGAATTGATAAAATCCGAAGAAAATATTTCATTATCCGGAAGGATAAAAGTCACGGTCTCTTCACCGATCTCCGTCTGCGTTATCGGCATACCGTGACGACAGGGATCAATAAAGAAAACGTACGTATATGAATCATTCCAAGGTTCTTTTTTTACTTCTATGATCACACGTTCACCGAAGCAGACCATTCCGGGGATATAATCACTTTTAACATACATCTCGTCATCACAAAATTCGATCGGTTCAGAAAATAATGCTTCAATATAACGTTCTCCCAAAGACGTCTGTGTAATATCGAGCCTTTCTTTCGCTTCCTTATCGTGTAATTTATCAATCAAAACATTCTCACCGATTTTGATACTTACAATTTGCTCTTTTGAATCAAGTTTCAATAGAGAAGCTACCGTTGGAGCCGGTCTTAAAAGCAAGAACAACACGCTGGCGGCAATGAAAAACAGGAATACAATCAGAACGTACACGGTTTTCATTTTGTGCATAAGACACCTGCTTCAACAATATAGAATAACAAGATGAAGTGAAGTTTCTTTCAGTATACACGAAACTCCCGCTTATTTCAACACGCAAAAACGCGGCACCTTGTAAAAGACGCCGCGTTTGTTTCTTTATTTACGCCATCAGTTTGACCATAACGGCTTTCTGTGCGTGCAGGCGGTTTTCCGCTTCGTCGAAGATCTCATTTGCGTGCGCTTCAAAAACGTCCGCCGTGATCTCTTCGCCGCGGTGTGCCGGCAGGCAGTGCTGAACCATTGCGTCCGGTTTTGCAAGCGCCATGATCTCTGCGTTGACCTGATAGCCCGCAAAGTCGATCTTGCGCTGTTCCGCTTCGCCTTCGTCACCCATGGATGCCCATACGTCCGTTGCGATAACGTCCGCATCTTTTGCAGCTTCTTTCGGGTCGGTGGTCAGCATAAATGCATCGCCGTACTGTGCCGCAAAATCGAGGATCTCTTTGTCGAACTGGTATTTTGCCGGGGTTGCAACCGCAACCTTCATGCCCATTTTGAGGCAGCCGACGATCATCGAGTTCGACATATTGTTTGCGTCGCCGATGAAGCAGAGTTTCAGACCCTCGAGCGTGGTCTTGTACTCACGGATGGTCATCAGGTCCGCGAGAATCTGGCACGGATGTGCAAAGTCGGTCAAGCCGTTGATAACCGGGATCGAGCCGTACTCGGCAAGTGCTTCAACCTCAGCCTGTTCGAAGGTGCGGATCATGATACCGTCGCAGTAGCGCGAGAGAACGCGAGCCGTGTCGCAAACCGGCTCGCCGCGGCCGATCTGCAGATCGGATGCGCTCAGAAACAGCGCGTGACCGCCGAGCTGATACATACCGGTTTCAAAGGAAACGCGGGTACGGGTGGAAGCTTTCTGGAAGATCATCGCCAGCGTTTTGCCGACGAGGTGTTTGTGTTTGATTCCGTTTTTGTGCTCGTATTTGAGCTGATCTGCCAGATTCAGAAGCTCCGTGATCTCTTCACGGCTCAGATCCAGCAGTTTGAGCAGATGTTTCATTGGGATTCCTCCAAAGGGTTATTCGCCGAGAGCCGTCATCAGGATGACAAGGCCTTTGTCCAGCGTTTCGTCGTCGATATTGAGCGGCGGCAAAAGACGAAGTTTTGTTTTTGCCGTCAGCGGAAGCAGACCTTTTTCCACACAGGAAGCAAGCACATCTGCCGCCGATTTTGTTCTGAGTTTCAGGCCGATCATCATACCGAGACCGCTGATCTCTTCGATCTCCGCACAGCCTTTAAGCGCTTTGCGGATTTTTTCGCCTTTGCGGCGAACCTCTGCAAGAAACTCCGGTTTTGCAACGCGGGAAAGCACACTGTATGCACCCGCACAGACAACCGGATTTGCACCGAAGGTCGTGCCGTGATCGCTGTACGAAAAGACGTTCATCGTCTTTTCATTTGCGAGAGCCGCACCGATCGGCAGACCGCCGCCGAGACCTTTTGCGAGCGTTGTGATATCCGGCTGTACACCGAAATTGCCGCTTGCCAAAAGCTCGCCGGTGCGTCCGATACCCGTCTGCACCTCATCGGCAACCGTAAGGATATCGTGCTCGGCACAGTACGCGAACAGTTCGTCGACAAAGGACTGTTCGAGCGGCAATACACCGCCTTCGCCCTGTACGAATTCGAACATAACCGCGCAGTAGCCGCCTTTTTCGAGTTCTTCCTTCACTGCGGCAAAATCATTTGCCGGCGCATAGGCAAAGCCTTCGGTGAACGGGAAAAAGTAATTATGGAAGAAGTCCTGTCCTGTTGCCGCAAGTGTTGTAACGGTGCGGCCGTGGAAGGAATTCGTCAGTGTGAGGATCTTAAAGCGCTTTGCATCCGCGCCGTATTTATCAAAGCTGTATTTACGCGCAATTTTGATCGCGCACTCGTTTGCCTCAGCGCCCGAGTTGCAGAAAAGCACGTTTTTGTAGCCGGTCGTTTTGCACAGGAGTTCTGCCAAGCGTGCGCCCGGTTCGGTATAATACAGGTTCGATGTATGCTGCAGGGTTTTCGCCTGCTGGGTTACGGCATTCACCCATTCCGCATCGCAGTAGCCCATCGAGTTTACGCCGATGCCGCTGCCGAAATCGATAAATTCCTTGCCGTTTTCGTCGCACGCAACCGCGCCGTGACCTGCGTGCAGAACAACATTCTGCCGCTTATATGTATGCATGATATATGCCTGGTCCGCCGCAACAACCGGCGAACCGTTCAGGTAAGAGTCCATCCTCTGTACCCCTTTCTTTGTGGAAAAATGCGAGAATTACAGGAACATCGTGCCGATGCCTTCGTTGGAGAAGAGCTCGTGCAGGATGGAATGGTGGATGCGGCCGTCAATGATGAACGAACGGTTTACACCGCGGCGGACTGCTTCAACACAGCAATCGACCTTCGGGATCATGCCGCCTTTGATGATGCCCTGTTTGATGAGCATCGGAACTTCGCTGACGTTGACAACCGGGATCAGCGTTTCCTCGTCGTCTTTGTCGCGCAGAAGGCCGCGCGTATCGGTCATGAGAATGAGGTTTTCCGCATTGAGTTTTGCCGCAATTTTAGCTGCAGCAGTATCCGCATTGATGTTGTATGCCTGCGAGTTTTCGCCGACACCGATCGTTGCGATAACCGGGATATAACCCTGGTTGAGTGCGTTCATGATCGGCGCGGTATCAACGTCGATGATATCACCGACGAAACCGAGATCTACGTCGGATTCCATTTTCTCCGCACGCATCATCTGGCCATCCATGCCGCAGAGGCCGATTGCCTTGCCGCCGCATTCGCCCAGAAGCGATACGAGGTCCTTGTTGACCTTGCCGGAGAGAACCATCTGTACAACGTCCATCGTCTGCTGATCGGTATAGCGCAGACCGTTGATGAACTTCGGCTCAATGCCGAGGCGTTTGAGCATATCGTTGATCTCCGGGCCGCCGCCGTGAACGAGAACAACTTTGATACCGATCAGCGAGAGCAGAACGATATCGCGCATAACGTCGAGCTTTAAGCTCTCGTCGGTCATAGCCGCGCCGCCGTATTTAACGACGATAACTTTGTTGTAATACTTCTGAATGTACGGAAGTGCGTCGATCAGAACTTTCGCGCGAAGCGATTCTGTAATGTTAAACTGTTCCTGCATATTGTTTCACCGAATCCTTTCAAAAATAATCAGGTGTGGTAATCTGCATTAATTTTAACATAATCATAGGTCAGATCGCAACCCCAAGCAACCGCTCTTTCGCTGCCTTTTCCCAAAGAAATGAGGATTTTGATCTCATCCGGCTCCAAAACTGCCGCTGCAGCCGCTTTATCGATCGGAACACCGCGTCCGTTTTCGCAAACGCAGACCGAACCGCCGGTGGAAGAGAGCGTAACCGCAACGCTGTCCGGATCAAGTTCCGCCTGTGCATAACCGACCGCGCAGAGGATTCTGCCCCAGTTCGGGTCTTTGCCGAACATTGCACATTTAAACAGGCTCGAGGTGATAACGGATTTTGCAACGATCTTCGCGGTCTGCTCGTCGTCTGCGCCCGTTACGGTGCATTCCAGCAGCTTGCTTGCGCCTTCGCCGTCTTTTGCGATCATACGCGAAAGGTTCATCAGCACGATATAGAGCGCGTTGACAAAGGTCTGATAAGCCGCACTCTCGATATCCTCGATCGGTGCGTTGCCGGCTTTGCCGGAAGCCATCAGCAGTACGGTATCATTCGTCGAGGTATCGCCGTCGACCGATACCATGTTGAAGGTATCTTTCGTAACAGCGGAGAGCGCCATCTGCAGAAGCGGCTGTGCGATCGCCGCGTCCGTGGTCAAAAAGCAGAGCATCGTCGCCATATTCGGATGGATCATACCGCTTCCTTTTGCCATACCGCCGACCGTGATCTCTTTGTCGCCGAGCATAAAGGAGAGGGCAACCTCTTTCTTAACCGTATCGGTGGTCATAATCGCGCGTGCAGCCTGTTCGTTTCCGGTAACGGAAAGACCTTCTGCAAGCGGTTTGACGCAGGCTGCGATCGGTTCGATCGGCAGAATCTCGCCGATAACGCCGGTGGATGCAACTGCAACGTCGTTTGCGTCAATACCGAGTGCATCCGCCGCAAGCGCACACATCATTTCGGCTTTTTCTTCACCGTCGATGTTGCAGGTGTTCGCGTTGCCGCTGTTTACGATAACCGCGCGAACTTTGCCGTCGGCGATGTGTGCCTTTGTTACGGCGATCGGTGCGCCTTTTACTTTGTTTGTGGTATAAACGCCGGCAGCCGCGCACGGTGTTTCACTGTACACCATTGCGAGGTCCGGTGCGTCGCTTGCTTTACGCAGTCCGCAGTGTACACCGTTTGCGGCAAAGCCTTTTGCCGCACAGACACCGCCGGCTTTAAACGGGAATCCGTCAAATGCGATCAGCATGGATATTCCTCCTTAAAGGCTTGTAACAAGGCCGGTTGCCTCGTCAATGCCCATCATAATATTCATACACTGTACCGCCGCACCCGATGCACCTTTTCCAAGGTTATCGAGCTGTGCCGATACGGTTACGCGGTCGTCGTTTCCATAGACGAATACGCGCATAATATCCGCGCCCGAGAGCGTGTTTGCCGCAAGGAAGCCGTCGTCTAAAACGCCTTCACCCATGAACGGCATAACCTGCACAAAGGTCGAGCCTTCGTAATGCGCCGCGAGCACTTCGCAGAGCTCTTTTGCCGTCAGCTTTTTGCTGAACAGGCGGGTATGCAGCGGGATCGAAACGACCATACCGCTGTAATAGTCATCAACGATCGGGTTGAACGTCGGCTCGTAATCGAGTCCGGAAATGAGCTTCATCTCCGGCAGATGCTTGTGCGCCTGTGTGAGCGCATACTGGCGCGGCGAGTTGAAGGAGAACGGTTTGTCCGGTCCTTCGTATACCGCGATCGCCTTTTTGCCGGCACCCGAATAACCGCTGACCGCATGGCAGGCAACCGGATAGTCCGGTGCGATAATGCCGTGGTTTACAAGCGGATAAACGCAGGCAGCAAAGCCCGATGCGTAACAGCCCGGAACGGCAACGCGGTTCGACGATGCGATCTTCGCGCGGTGCTCTGCCGAGAGTTCCGGAAAACCGTATGCCCATGCAGGATTCGTGCGATGCGCGGTGGAAGCATCGATAATGCGGACATGATCGTTGTTGATGAAAGAAACCGCCTCTTTTGCCGCCGCATCCGGCAGGCAGAGGAAGGTATAGTCGGAAGCGTTGATGCACTTTGCGCGTTCAGCCGGATCCTTGCGCTTTTCCTCGGAGATCTGGATCAGCTCCACATCATCGCGGTTTGCAAAGCGCTCGATGATCCGAAGGCCCGTTGTGCCCTCTTTTCCGTCGATAAAAATGGCTTTTTTCACGAGTAAAACCCTTTCTTACAGTGCCGCGCGGACGTCAGCAACCTGTTTTCTGACACTTTCGGCAGCCGGTCCGCCCAAAACAGCGCGGCCGTTCAGGCAGGTCTCCAGCTTAATCGCCTCGTATACGTCTTCTTCAAACACGTCGCAGATCGCTTTGTATGCTTCAAGCGGAAGCGTTTCGAGCACGCAGTTTTCGCGGATGCACTGTGCAACAAGTGTACCGGTTGCTTTGTATGCATCGCGGAACGGAAGACCTTTTTTTACGAGATAATCCGCGCAGTCGGTTGCGTTGATAAAGCCTTTTGCGGCAGCCGCACGCATATTGTCTTTGAGAACGGTCATCGTCTCGATCATCGGCGTGAAGGTGGAAATGCAGAGTTTTGCGGTATCGACTGCGTCGAAAATCGCCTCTTTATCCTCCTGCATATCCTTGTTGTACGCAAGCGGAAGACCCTTCATCATCGTCAGCAGCGTGACGAGATCGCCGATCACACGGCCGGTTTTGCCGCGGACAAGCTCGGCAATATCCGGATTTTTCTTCTGCGGCATAATGGACGAACCGGTTGCATATGCGTCGTCCAGTTCGATAAATTTGAATTCCCAGGAGCACCAGAGAATGATCTCTTCGCAAAAGCGCGAGAGGTGCATCATCAGAATCGAGAGTGCGGAGGCAAGTTCGATGCAGAAATCGCGGTCGGAAACGCCGTCAAGGCTGTTTGCCGTCACGTGCGAAAAGCCGAGCAGCTCCGCGGTGCGGCAGCGGTCGATCGGATACGTCGTTGCGGCAAGCGCACAGCTGCCGAGCGGCATATCGTCCATTCTCGCCTTGCAGTCGAGCAGTCTTCCGCGGTCGCGTAAGAGCATCTGTGCATACGCCATCAGGTGATGACCGAACGAAACCGGCTGTGCACGCTGCATATGCGTATATCCGCTCATAACGGTCTCGGCGTGTTCTTCACCGAGGCTGCAGAGAACGCCGAGAAGCTTCTCGGTGAGCTCCACGATTGCGTCGATCTCATCGCGCAGATACAGGCGGATGTCGAGCGCCACCTGATCGTTGCGGCTGCGCGAGGTGTGCAGACGCTTGCCGGTGTCGCCGAGACGTGCGGTGAGCTCCGCCTCCACGAACATATGGATATCCTCGGCGGTCGGATCGATCACGAGTTTGCCTTCGTCCATATCTTTTAAGATGCCGTTTAATCCTGCACAGATCGTAACAGCTTCCGATTTTTCGATAATGCCCTGTTCGCCGAGCATCGTTGCGTGTGCAATACTGCCCATGATATCGTGGCGGTACATCCGGCTGTCGAACGAGATCGACGAGTTAAAATCGTTGACCTGCTCGTTTTCCTCCTTGGAAAACCGTCCAGCCCACATTTTTGCCATGGTAAACTTCCTCCGTAAAATCGGGTCAAGGCGGACCTTATAAAAGTCCGCCTTTGACTCGTATCTGCTTTGATTATTTCAGTTTGTTCTCGCCGAGCAGCGCTTTTACCTTGATCGGCAGACCGAACAGGTTGATAAAGCCTTCTGCATCGTACTGGTTGTAGACCTCGTCCTCGTTGAAGGTTGCGATCTCTTCGCTGTACAGCGAATACGGCGAGGTGATGCCGGCGTTCATGATGTTGCCTTTGTAGAGTTTGAGTTTAACGTCACCGGTAACGGTCTCCTGCGTTTTGTCAACGAAAGCGGAGAGTGCCTCGCGGAGCGGCGTGAACCACTGGCCGTTGTATACGAGGTCAGCGAACTCAAGAGCTACCTTCTGTTTGTAGTGCTGGGTTGCTTTGTCGAGGCAGAGCGTCTCGAGAGCAGCGTGTGCGTGGTAGAGGATGGTGCCGCCCGGAGTTTCGTATACACCGCGGGATTTCATACCAACGAGACGGTTTTCTACGATGTCTGCAAGGCCGATGCCGTTTGCGCCGCCGAGAACGTTGAGCGCTTTAACGAGGTCTGCGCCTTTCATCTTCTCGCCGTTGAGCGCAACCGGAACACCTTTTTCAAAGGAAAGGGTGATGTAAGTCGGAACATCCGGTGCTTTCTCCGGAGAAACGCCCATCTCGAGGATCTTGTCGTACATCGGGTCATTTGCCGGGTTTTCGAGGTCCAGACCTTCGTGAGAGAGGTGCCAGAGGTTTTTATCTTTCGAATAGTTGGTCTCGCGGTTGATCTTCAGCGGGATGTTGTGTGCTTCCGCATAGTCAATCTCTTCGTCACGGGATTTGATATCCCAGATACGCCACGGAGCGATGATCGGCATCGTCGGAGCGAATGCTTTGATGGTGAGTTCGAAACGAACCTGGTCGTTGCCTTTGCCGGTGCAGCCGTGGCAGATTGCGTCAGCGCCTTCTGCTTTTGCGATTTCAACGAGGCGTTTTGCGATTGCCGGACGAGCGAAGGAAGTGCCGAGGAGATACAGACCCTCGTATACAGCACCTGCTTTCAGCGTCGGGAAGATGTAATCCTCAACGAATTCATCCTGAATGTCTTCAATATAGATCTTGGAAGCGCCGGTAGCGAGTGCTTTTGCTTCCAGACCTTCAAGCTCGTCGGCCTGACCGACGTTGCCTGCAACTGCGATAACCTCGCAGCCATAGTTCTCTTTCAGCCACGGAATAATGATCGATGTATCCAGACCGCCCGAATAAGCGAGAACGACTTTGTTATACTTTGCCATGATGATTTCCTCCAAAGGTATTTTTAAAGCTTGTTGTATATTATACATCCAATCTTGCAAAAATCAAGCGCTTTTTGCATATTTTATCGCGATTTATGCAATATTGTTGTATGAGACAATTTTACCGCACACTTTTGCGAAACTTTGCCGATTGTGCACAAATGCCGCGCGCATAAATTGCTTTTATCCGCACAAACTATGTGCACCGCAAGAGAATCACAGATGTGTGTTTGCACGATTGCGGTAACGGAGGAGCCGCAACCGTGCGTTCCTCCGTATTTTTATGCAGAATTTCTGCATAAATTACAGCTTGAGCTGTTCGCCTTCATCCTCTTCGCGTACGATTGCACCGGTCGACGGCAGCGTCTTGGTGCGGAAGCGGTGTGCATTTGCGAGTTTTTCCATATCAAACGGTTCAACGCTCGTGACGAAGTGGTTTTTCTTCACCGTCATAACGACGATACCCTGTGTATCACGCGTTGTTTTCGGCGTAAGAACCGCAGTGTTGACGATCAGCTTGCGTTTTGCGGTCGTGGTGAGCACGATCTCGCCGTCTTCCTGCATCTGCATCGCAGAGCAGAGTTTGAACTTATCGCAGTACGCATTCGCAAGCTTTTTGCGCTTCGTCTTCGTCTCATAGGCATCGAGCGGAACTTTCGCAACGCGGCCGTTATCGAAGATAAAGAGCATGAAGCCTTTATAATCGGTTGTTACCGCCATCGTTACGACGCGCTCTTCCGCATCAAAGCCGAGTTTTGCCGGGATATAGTCACCGAGAACACTGGCTTTCGTATCAGCAAATTCCGAAGCACACGATTTGTAGACCTGCTGCTTGTTCGTAAAGAACAAAAGCTCCGCGCTGCCGACCGTTTCGATATGCTGCGCGATGCGGTCGCCTTCCTTGAGCTTCTGTTCGCCGCTCATGCGCAGCGAGTTCGGACGGATCTTTTTGAAATAGCCTTCCGCGGTCAGGAAGAGATGTGCCGGATCGGTGTCCTTTTCCTCGGTCTCGTCCTCTTCCGGCAGATCGTCCGCATAGACGAACATCGTCTTGCGCGGCTGTGCGTATTTCGTGATAACCTCTTTCAGCTCGTTCACGATGATGTTGCTGATCTTGCGCGGGTGCGCGAGGATATCCTCCATCTTCGCAATATCCTTCTCGAGCTCATCGATCTCGTCGGTGCGTTTTAAGATATATTCGCGGTTTAAGTGACGCAGTTTGATCTCCGCAACGTATTCCGCCTGAATCTCGTCGATACCGAAACCGATCATAAGGTTTGGAACAACCTCGCGCTCCTCATCCGTTTCGCGAACGATGCGGATCGCCTTATCGATATCGAGCAGGATCTTTTCGAGGCCCTGCAGAAGATGCAGTTTTTCGAGTTTTTTGTTGAGATCGAAGCAGACACGGCGGCGCACACATTCGGTGCGGAACGAAATCCACTCGTGCAGGAGCGCTTTGATGCCAAGCACGCGCGGCTGACCTTCGATCAGAACGTTGAAGTTGCAGGCATAGTTATCCTGCAGCGGCGTCATACGGTAGAGCTTCTGCATCAGCTTATCCGGGTCAGTGCCGCGTTTTAAGTCAAGCGCGAGTTTTAAACCGTTCAGGTCCGTCTCATCGCGCAGATCGGCGATCTCGCGGATCTTGTTCTCTTTTACGAGGTCAACGATCTTGTCCATGATCGCTTCAACCGTCGTGGTGGACGGGATCTCAACGACCTCAATGCAGTTGCTCGATTTATCGAAACGGTATTTTGCGCGGACTTTAAAGCTGCCGCGTCCGGTATCGATCACCTTTTTGAGCTCCGCTGCATCGTGCAGGATAAAACCGCCGCCCGGAAAGTCCGGTCCCTGGATCACTTCGGATACGTCGTAATCCGGGTCGCGGAGCAGACCGATCGTCGCTTCGCAGACTTCCTTTAAGTTGAACGGGCAGATGGAAGACGCCATCGATACGGCAATACCGACGTTCGCGTTGACCAGAACGGACGGAAACGTTGCCGGGAACAGCGTCGGCTCCGTCATCGTGTTGTCGTAGTTCGGTACGAAATCGACCGTGTCGCGGTCGAGGTCGCGGAAAAATTCAGCGCAGATCGGCGCGAGTTTTGCCTCGGTATAACGCGATGCGGCAAACGCCATATCACGCGAATATGCCTTGCCGAAGTTACCCTTCGAGTCGACGTACGGGTGCAGCAGCGCTTCATAACCGCGCGAAAGACGGACCATCGTCTCGTAGATCGCCTGGTCACCGTGCGGGTTCAAGCGCATCGTCTGGCCGACAATGTTCGCCGATTTCGTGCGCGCACCGGTGAGAAGGCCCATTTTATACATCGTATAGAGGAGTTTGCGGTGAGACGGTTTGAAGCCGTCGATCTCCGGAAGAGCACGCGATACGATAACGCTCATCGCATACGGCATATAGTTTTCGCGGAGCGTGTTGGTGATCGGCTGATCCACGACCGTTCCGGCGCCGGCAATATATGCATCGGTGCTTGTGCGGCGCGGCGTTACTTCGTCCTTTTTCTTTTTCGCCATAACACGTCTCCTTTCTTACGAGATATCGGCCATATCGAGGTAGTACTGGCCATTTTCTGCGATATAGTCTTTTCTTCCCTGCAGGTCGTCACCGAGGAAGAGATCGAATACCTGTGCGGTTTTTACGACTTCTTCCGGCTGTACGCGGATCAGACGGCGGGTTTCCGGATTCATCGTTGTCATCCACATCATCTCGGCCTCGTTTTCACCGAGACCTTTCGAGCGCTGCAGCGTATATTTCTGATTGCCGAGCATGCCGAGGATCTCGGTTTTCTCCTGCTCGGTATATGCAAAATACGTTTTCTCGGTCTTGCCCTTCGAGGTGATCTCGTAAAGCGGCGATTCCGCGATATAGACATATCCTTTTTCGATCAGTGTCGGCATCAGGCGGTAGATCATCGTGAGAATCAGTGTACGGATCTGGAAGCCGTCGTAATCGGCATCCGTACAGATGATGATCTTGTTCCAGCGCAGGCTTTCGAGGCTGAACTCGGAGAATTCCTTGTTCGATTTCGTCTGCACCTCAACGCCGCAGCCCAAAACCTTGACGACGTCGGTGATGATCTCGCTCTTAAAGATCTTCGGGTATTCCGCTTTGAGGCAGTTCAAGATCTTGCCGCGCACCGGAATAACCGCCTGGAATTCGGAGTCACGACCCTGTTTGCACGCACCGAGTGCGGAGTCACCCTCTACGATATAGAGCTCGCGGCGGTCGACATCCTTCGTGCGGCAATCGACAAACTTCTGCACGCGGTTTGCCATATCGAGCGCGCCGCGGAGCTTGCCTTTGATCGCAACGCGCGCTTTTTCGGCGTTTTCGCGGCTTCTCTTGTTAATGAGGATCTGATCGGCGATTTTCTGTGCCTCGTCCGGATTTTCAAGAAAATAGACCTCAAGCTGATGCTTCAAAAACTCGGTCATTGCCTCATAGATAAAGCGGTTGGTGATTGCCTTTTTCGTCTGATTCTCGTAGGATGTCTGCGTCGAGAAGGACGAAGACACGAGGATCAGGCAGTCCTCGATATCCGCAAACAGCGGTTTCGATTCATTTTTGAGGTATTTGTTGTTCTGTTTTAAATACGCGTCGATCTGCGAAACGAACGCCTGACGCACCGCTTTATCCGGCGCGCCGCCGTGCTCCAGAAAGCTCGAGTTGTGGTAATACTCGATCTGATTCACACGGTTCGAGAAAGCAACCGCACAGGAAAGCTTCACCTTATATTCCGGCTTGTCCGCGCGGTCGCGGCCGCGGCGTTCCGCCTCCCAGAACTGAACCGGGCTGATCGTCTGCTCGCCGGCAATCTCGTTGGCATAGTCAACGATGCCGTTTTCGTAGTAAAACTCCTGTTCGTCAAAGCCGTTTTCCGTCTGATCGCGAAAAACGAGATGCAGACCTTTATTTACGACCGCCTGGCGCTTGATCGTCTCGATGAAATACTCGCGCGGGATGTTGATATCCGTGAACACCTCGAGGTCCGGGCGCCATTTCGTGCGCGTACCGGTGTGCTGGCGTTTGCCGGCCGGAACTTTCTGGAGTCCGCCGATATTCACGCCTTTTTCAAAGTGCAGATCATACTGATAGCCGTCGCGGACAACCTGTACATCCATATATTCGGACGTATACTGCGTTGCACACGCACCAAGGCCGTTCAGACCAAGCGAATACTCATAGTTTTCGCCGTCATTCGTATTATATTTGCCGCCGGCATACAGCTCGCAGTATACGAGCTCCCAGTTATAGCAGCCTGCCGACTGGTTATAATCGACCGGGCATCCGCGTGCAAAGTCCTGCACCTCGATGGAACGGTCGAGATAGCGCGTTACGATAATGCGGTCGCCGTGACCTTCGCGCGCTTCGTCAATGGAGTTGGAGAGGATCTCGAAAACGGCGTGCTGACAGCCTTCCAGTCCGTCCGAACCGAAAATAACACCCGGGCGCAGACGAACACGGTCGGCGCCTTCAAGCTTCTGTATACTGTCGTTGTCGTAATCTTTCTTCGTAGTCTTCTTTGGCATAGTTTCCTCCTGTCATAGTTCTTCTTTCCGAATACTATCCCATTTTATATAAGTATAAACCCTTTCTTTTCGAATGTCAAACAAAGGACAGAAAAAAGCAGCTCTCCTTGAAGGAAAGCTGCTTTTGAAAAGCTATATTATTCCGGATCTTTTAAAATTTGTATTCCGCCGATCAACGGAAGCGGCTTTGCCTGCCCGCGAATGACACGCACCACGCCGAGCACGACGCAGCACATATAGAAAATATAATAAATCATCAACAGCGGAAGAAGAAAAAAGTCGCCCATTCCCTGTTTGATCAAGTTGAGCAAACCCGTAACTACCGCAAATCCTATCCCTGCAATCAGGCTGAACAGAAGCAGAACAATACCTTGATTGACATGATACCGGACAAAGAGATTTTCTTTTCGTACGAACAGCGGAACGAGAAGCCAGATGCCAAAATAGGAAAGCCATGCAAACCGACGGCTGCCGTAAATATCCTGTGGGTCAAAACACAGCTCCGGCGGTGCGTTGTTTCTGTCTAACGGATCGATAAAACCGGGCATTTTCATGCCTCCTTTCTTCTTTTAAAAGACAAAAAGCGCCCTTCCGAACGATCGGAAAGGCGCTTATCCTGCGTTTATCTTACCATTTGTAAATGGTGATTTTTCCGATGAACGGAACTTCTTTCGCTTTGCCGGTGCATGCTGCAACGATGCCGATAATCTGGAATACGAGAATCGTAATGTTGACAGCCAGCGAGATGAGCGAAACCAGCAGACCGATCAACCATCCGAACAGCGGGATCATCGTTACGGCAAAGCCGAGAATGCCGAAGACGATCGAAACGCCAACGCGCAGAATGGTGAGCAGAATGCCCTGATTTACATGAAAACGGGTGAACTTCGAATTCTGATGCATGAACATCGGAATCAGGAAGAGGATGCCGAGGTACGAAAGGATGTTGATATATTTGGTGTTCTCAATATCCTGCGGATCAAAACGCGGATCGTACTGTTTCGGCGGCTGCTGATAGCCGTACGGCGGCTGACCGTACTGTGGCGGTGCCTGCTGATACTGCGGCTGACCGTACTGCGGCGGAGCCTGCTGATACTGCGGAGCCTGCTGGTACTGCGGCTGTCCCTGCTGCGGCTGCTGCGGGAATCCCTGATTTTGCATAGTTGACACTCCTTTTCGGATTTTTCTGTATTTTCATTATACAAAGATTTTTTCAGCGTGTCAACAGAACGAACGGAAAAAGCGAAAAACATCACCGAATTTTGTGCGGTATTCCTTCCTTCGCAGCCCGCTTTTTATCTTGCTTTCCTGCACAGAATTGTGTAAAATATATAGTAAGTGTGTCTGCGCATTCGGCAGACTCTCCACAAAAGAAAGGAAGAACCATCTTGCTCGCCGCACTTGACCATATTACCAGATATTTCGGCGATACGCTCATTTTCGATTCCGTTTCCGCAACGATCGAAGACGGCGACCGCATCGGCCTGATCGGCGCAAACGGTATCGGCAAATCCACGCTTTTGAACGTCCTTTGCGGCGAACTTTCGTCCGACGAAGGCTCCGTCAGCGTATCCAACGGCGTTACCATCGGCTTTTTGAAGCAAAACAGCGGTCTCTCCCGCGAAAATACGATTTATTCCGAAATGCGCAGCGTTTTTTCTGACCTGCTTGAGACGGAAAGCCGTCTGCGCACACTGGAAAAGAATATTTCAAACGCAGCCGTTCACGACGCGGCATACGACGCACTCTGCGAGGAATATTCCCGCCTGAGTTCCTGGTTTGAAGCACGCGAAGGCTATAACATCGACGTCAAGATCCGTACGATCTTAAACGGTATGGGCTTTGACGAGAAAAACGACGACCTCATTATCAGCGCACTCTCCGGCGGCGAAAAAACGCGTCTCGCGCTCGCGAAGCTCCTGCTCGAAGAACCGGGACTTCTCGTGCTCGACGAGCCGACGAACCATCTCGATTTCCGTACGCTGATGTGGCTGGAAGAATACTTACAAAGCTATAAAGGCGGTCTCGTTGTTGTTTCGCACGACCGTTATTTCCTCGACCGCATGGTCAACAAAATCTGGGAGCTCGAAAACCGCAAGCTTTACGTCTATCCGGGCAACTACACCCGCTATAAAACACTGCGTGCCGAGCGCGTGAAACAGGAAATGCGCGCGTATGAAGCACAGCAGAACAAGATCGCATCCATGCGCGAATATGCCGAGCGCAACATCGCGCGTGCTTCCACCTCCAATATGGCGAAAAGCCGACTGCATCAGCTCGAACACATCGAAGAGTTGGAGCGCCCGATCGAATTCACACCGTCGCCGCGCTTTTCGTTCACAACGAACCGCCGTCCGGTGCTCGACCTGCTCACCGTCCGCGATCTGAATCTCTCGGTCGGTGTCGGCAGCGAGAAAGTACATCTCTCCGGCCCGCTCAGCTTCGATATCAAGCGCGGCGATAAAGTCGCTCTCATCGGTCCGAACGGAACGGGAAAATCCACACTGCTCAAAACGCTTCTCGGCGAACTCCCGCGCGATGGCTTTGTCAACTGGGGTGCCAACGTATACACCGCTTACTACGAGCAGGAAAACCGCCAGCTCAATCCGGAACATACCGCACTGGAAGAACTCTGGGGCGAATATCCGCTGATGCCGGAATATGAGATCCGCGGTCTGCTCGGACGTGTTCTCATTCAGGGCGAAGAGGTCTATAAAAAGATCGGTGTCCTCTCCGGCGGCGAACGTGCACGAACCGCACTGGCTCTGCTCTCGCTCCGCAACGCAAACGTGCTGATCCTCGACGAACCGACGAACCATCTCGACCTGCAGAGCAAAGAGGCGCTGGAAGAAGCGCTGCGCGAATTTGAAGGCACACTCGTGTTCGTCTCGCACGACCGCTATTTCTTAAACACGATCCCGACCCGCATTTTCGAGCTCTCTTCGGACGGGCTTGAACAGTATAACGGCAATTTCGATTTCTATCTGGAAGACAAAAAACGCCGCGACGAACGGAAAATCGTTGCTGCACCGGTTGTCAAAAAGGATGAAGGCGCCGTATCGTATCACCGCACCAAGCAGGAGCGCGCCGAACACGCCAAGCGTAAACAGCGCTTTGCCCTGCTTGAAAAACAGATCGAGGAGACGGAACTCAGAATCGCCGAACTCGAAGAAGAGATCGCTGATCCGGAGACCGGCCGCGATTACGAAAAGCTCACCGCGCTCTGCGCCGAGCTCGAAGAAGTCAAAAATCAGCACGAAGAGATCTTTGCCGAATGGCTTGAACTCTCCGAGCAGA
The DNA here is from genome assembly GCA_045133675.1 of Oscillospiraceae bacterium. GTDB lineage: Bacteria > Bacillota > Clostridia > Oscillospirales > Ruminococcaceae > Paludihabitans. The sequence goes on from JBGUUS010000026.1 coordinate 16,785, forward strand.
TATAAACCGTATTTTATTTCCCGAAAGGATGTCGCATTATGAATATTGAAACCAAATGCCTCCACGCAGGCTACACTCCGAAAAACGGCGAACCGCGCGTTGTTCCGATCGTACAGAGCACGACTTACTGTTTTGATTCCACCGAGCATATCGCACAGCTTTTCGATATGCCGACCGAATATATGTATTCCCGTTTCGCCAACCCGACTGTTGACGCTGTTGAGAAAAAGATCGCCGAGCTTGAAGGCGGCGTCGGCGCAATGGCTACCTCCAGCGGCCAGGCGGCTTCTCTGCTTTCGATTCTGAACGTCTGCAACGCTGGCGACAGCTTCATCTCCGCTGCAACGATCTACGGCGGAACCGTCAACCTCTTTGCTGTCACGCTCAAAAAGCTGGGCATCGAGTGCATCTTCGTTGACGCAGAAGCAAGCGAAGAAGAGATTCAGGCAAAATTCAAACCGAACACCAAAGCTGTTTTCGGCGAAACGCTCGCAAACCCGGCTCTCACGGTATTCGATATCGAAAAATTCGCAAACATCGCACACAAAAACGGTGTTCCGCTGATCGTTGACAACACCTTCGCTACGCCGATCCTCTGCCGCCCGATCGAATTCGGCGCAGATATCGTCGTTCACTCCACCACCAAATATATGGACGGCCACGCACTGCAGGTTGGCGGCGTTATCGTTGACGGCGGCAAGTTCAACTGGGCAAACGGCAAGTTCCCGGAATTCGTTGAGCCGGACGAGAGCTACCACGGCGTTTCCTATGTCCGCGATTTCGGCCCGGTGGCTTATATCATCAAAGCAAGAATGCAGCTGATGCGTGACTTTGGCTGCTATCCGGCGGCTCACTCCGCTTTCCTGCTGAACCTCGGCCTTGAAACCCTGCCGGTTCGTATGAAACAGTACTGCGAGAACGCAATGGTTGTTGCAAAATTCCTCGAAAGCCACGAGAAAGTAAAATCCGTCAACTATCCAGGTCTTGAAGCAAATCCGTTCCACGAGCGCGCCGGCAAATACCTGCCGAACGGCTGCAGCGGCGTTATCTCCTTCTCGATCAAAGGCGGCCGCGATGCGGCAATCCGCTTTATGGACAGCCTTGAGCTCGCATCCAACGTCGTTCACGTTGCCGATATCCGCACCTGCGTTCTGCACCCGGCTTCCGCAACACACCGCCAGCTCACCGATGAACAGCTCGTTGCCGCAGGCATCGACGGCGGCATGATCCGCTTCTCCGTCGGTCTAGAGAACGTCAACGATATCCTTGCCGATATCGAAAAAGGCTTTGCCAACGTATAATCCGCTGTAAGGAGTGTCCGCTATGACACGCATTCTGATTGCCTCGGACTTGCATTTGTGCCATATCAACTGGTACGGTGTGGATTCGCGCAAGCGTATGGACTATCTGCTTGCTGATATAAACGCGTATCATCGGGAAAAACCGATCGAATCCATCGTGCTTTTGGGCGACTATTCGCTCGATTTCTGGGAATGGGATATCTGCGGCTGTTACATAAACGAAGGCCGCAGCGATACCGAAGAATTCGTCCGCGATTTCATTCCGCGTTTTCCCGCACCGGTCCATATGATACCGGGCAATCACGAGCAGTACGGCAACGCCAAGTGGCGTGAACTCACCGGAAGCGACCGCCGGCAGGCATTCGTTCTCGGCGGATACCTCTTTATTCTCTGCGATAACTTTTCCGGTCTGCTCGATCCAACCGGGCATTCCGACGGCGTTTACACAAACACCGACCTTTCGTTCATCCGCGAAAAGATGGCCGAATATCCGGACCTTCCCGTTATCCTCGGCGCACACTTCTTTGATACACGCGAGGATATGGAGCCGGAATCGTTCTACGCTTTCTTGAAAGAAGAACCGCGCATCACCGCACTTTTTTGCGGCCACGACCACGAAACCTGGATCGAGGACCTCGGCGAAAGAGCCGGCGGTGTCAAAATCATTCATGACGGCAGTTATTCCTATACGCACGATACCGCGAAATCCCTTTGGGGTTTCTGCGAAGTCACTTTGTGTGACAGCGGTATCGAAGCCGTATATATCGCACCGGCGCACGAAGCCGAAATCGACGGCGAAATGCGCAAATACCCGTATGCCGAGCTCAACCGCATCGTTATTTCGCGGCGCGACCGCTGAAAGGAGCCTTTATGACCCGCCTGATCTTCGCCTCCGACCTGCATTTCAGCTACTGGGGCTGGTACGGCTATTCTTCGCCGGACCGCATGGAGCTGTTCGTCTCCGATATGCACGCGCACTATAAAAAGCGCCCGTTTGAATCCGTACTGTTTTTGGGTGATGTCTCGCGCGATCACGGCATCTGGGAAATCTGCGGCAGCTGGCTCGACCATAAAACGAGCTTTACCGACCGTTTTATCAAAGAATATGCCGCGCGTCTGCCCGCATCCTGGCATCTGATCCCGGGTAATCACGAGCAGTACGGCGGCGAGACATGGAGAAAGATCACCGGCAGAGAGCGCCAGTATTCGGTTGTGATCGGCGGATATCTCATCATCTTCTGCGATAACTTTGCAAAAGATCTCGATCCGGATTTCCATACCGACGGCGTTTACACCGTAACGGATCTCGATTTCGTTCGTGCCGAACTCGCCAAAACGTCGGATCTTCCCGTGTTGCTCTGCTCGCACTTTTTTGACGCACGCCTCGAGACGGAGGAGTTTTTCAAGCTTCTCCGCGAAGAAAAGCGCATCACCGCGCTCTTTTGCGGTCACGATCACTTAAACTATATCGAAGAGCTCGGCGAAAAAGGCGGGAATCTCCTGCTCTATCACGACGGCAGCTTCTCGCATTCCTCCGGCGGCGCCGAAGCGCTCTGGGGTTACTGCGAGGTAGAACTGCGCGGCGATGGCATCGAAGCCGTTTACATCTCGCCGGAGCGCGAGGTCAAAGTTGATTTTCAGCCGTATCACCATCCGTACGCCGAACACAACCGCATTTTTATTCCGCGGCGCGACCTTTGAAAGGAGATTTGCCAATGAAAAACCGCAAGATCATCCTCATTATGACCGACTCCCAGCGCTGGGATTTCGTCAACTGTTACCGCGAAACGGGACTGAAAACCCCGAATATCGACCGCATTGCTGAAGAAGGCGTCCGCTTTGAATACGCCTATACGACGCAGCCGGTCTGCCAGGCGGCAAGAAGCGCCATCTTCACCGGTCAGTATCCGCACACGAACGGCTGCTGGACGAACTGCGCCGGCAAGGCGGAAACATCGTATTCGATCGGTCAGCGTCTGCAGAAAGAAGGCGTCCACACCGCCTATATCGGCAAATGGCACTTAGATGGCGGCGATTATTTCGGCATGGGTGTCTGCCCGGACGGCTGGGACGAAGCCTACTGGTACGATATGCGCTGTTACCTCGAAGAACTCACCGAGGAAGAGCGCCTGCTCGTACGTAACCAACACAATATGAAAACGCACGATTTTACCGCGGACGATACCTTTGGTCATCGCTGCTCGAACCGTGCGATCGACTTTTTGGAAAAATACCACGATGAGGACTTCTTCCTCACCGTCTCTTATGACGAGCCGCACGGCCCGTTCATCTGCCCGCCGCCGTATCCGACGATGTATGAGGGATATTCCTTCCCGGTCAGTGAGAATGTCTACGATACGATGGAAGGCAAGCCGGATTATCAGCGTGCCTGGGCGCGCTATCACGTGCACAAACCGGAGGATAACATCCGCCTGGAAAATCCGTATTTCTTCGGCTGCAACTCCTTTATCGATGAGGAGATTGGCCGCGTTGTCGATGCCGCGAAGAAATATGCGCCGGACGCCCTCATCATTTATACCTCCGACCACGGCGATATGCTCGAGTCGCACAACCTCTGGGCGAAAGGTCCGGCGGCATACGATGAGATCACGCGCATCCCGTTTCTTATGATGGGCGGCGGCTTGCCGAAAGGCAAGGTCGATCCGCTTCCGGTTTCGCATATCAATCTCACGCCGACAATCCTCGATCTGATGGGCGCCGAGATTCCGGGTACGATCGAAGGCAGAAGCCTCGTTCCGCAGCTTGAAAGTGATGTTCGCGTCAATGACTACGTCTTTATCGAATTCGGCCGGTACGAAACCGACCACGACGGTTTCGGCGGATATCAGCCGATGCGCGCCGCGTTCGACGGCAGATATAAGATGAGCATCAACCTGCTCTCCACCGACGAGCTGTATGACACCGAAAACGATCCGCAGGAGCTTCACAACCTCATCGACGACCCGGCATATGCCGAAATCCGCAACCGGATGCACGACGCCATCCTCGACGAGATGTACCGCACGCGCGATCCGTTCCGCGGCTATTACTGGGCACGGCGTCCGTGGCGCAAGGATGCGCCCGAAGCCACGTGGGACGACCGCCTGATGACACGCCAGCGCGTCGAAAGCGAAGCATTCGAAAAGCCGCAGCTTGACTATTCCACCGGTCTGCCGATGAACGGCGCGACCCGCGTAAAAGAAAAGTAAAGCAAGAAAAAACGAGCCATCCTCGCTTTGAGGGTGGCTCGCGGTTATTTATGAGAGCAGGTGAGAGGTGTTCAGTCTAATCCGGAGATAAAAGGTAAGGTGTTCATTTCCGGAAAAGCTTGTGATTGAGCAAGACTAATAACTTCTGTCAGTATCAATGTATCGTCCGCTTTATCCATCGCATATAACGTATAGTTGAAACCGCTGTCCATTGAATACAGGAACATATACTTTGAATCACCCGCGCAGAAAAAACTCCATGACGGTAACTCTTCAATGAACAATTCTTTTTCACCGGAAGCAGTTTTTAAGGTGAATAAATCTGTTCTTTTTCCGTCTTTGTATTCTGAACGGCGGGTATACAACGTCGAAGCATCTGCACGCATCAGTTCCATCAAAGAATATCCGTCCGCATAGTCCATATCAACCTGATACTCATCCAAAATCATAAATTCAGGCGTAAGCAGATTGCACAGATCATAACGTGCAGAATCAACCATCGACTCCACCAGCAAAAGACTGTTTTGATATTTGGCGACAGCTTCGTATTCTCCGCGAGCAGACATTCCTGCACTGCCCAAAATCGGACTTTTTTCGCCGGAAACAAGATCAATATCCCATATTTGATTATTAAAACGCGTTCCACTTTCTATGGTGCATTGATTTAAATACAAATGATTGCCGTAAAAAAGCGGCCGGAACATCGTTGATACCGTTGACTCAGTGAATAAAACTTCCGCTTCACTGCGGAGATTACGGATCAAAGTGCGCGTTAACTCGGCGACACCGTCTGCGCTGATAACATAACAGTACAAATATCCCCGATGGATCGCATACGAAAAATATTGTCCTTTTTCAAGCTGACACAAATATTCGCGATTTTCTCCGTCCGGTGAAACCCGAACCAAGGCGTTGCGTGTTTTCGCGTCTTCAGCCGAAGCCCAATAATTCACGGAAACATAGATTTTTCCTTCATAGTACTGCAAAAAAGGAGTTTGATCGACCGAAAAATATGCGTTACAGTCCGGAATACGCGAGGAATCACTCTCGTTCATATGGCGGCATTCCGGTTTATTACAAAGCGGGACAGCATCTAAAGTTTCACCGTCAATAAAATGAAGATATTGTCCGATAAACGCGTAATATCCGCCCGGTGCAGGTGCTACAAACGGACCGCCGGAACCTTCAAAAAAGGAAACCGGATAATCTGTTTCAAAATTGTATTCTTCCGATAATTCCGCATAAGGATCCGAACAGCCGGCAAGAATCAGTAACAGCACTAAAGAGAAAAATAGCAAACCTTTTCGCATAACTGTCCTCCTTAAAAATTTATTCACCAAAGTCTTCTCCCAACGCTTCTTGTTAAAAGAAGACCTTTTGTGTAATTTCAGTATAGCATCCAATTCAGTCTCTGTCAATGA
>JBGUUS010000027.1:0-9394 GCA_045133675.1 Oscillospiraceae bacterium
GCACAACAATCTCTACGGCAAACCGGGCTATGAGGCGATCACCGAGCAGCTCAGAAGCGAGCTGTTTGCGTGGTATGAAGAACACGCTGATGCGCGATTTGACGCAAGCAAAGTCTAGTGCACCGGTTTCGGTCAGCTGACGCCGATCCACCCGCGCAGGGAAAAAGATGAAGAGATGTTTTTGTAAACACTCAAACGCGGCTACCCGTTCGGATAGCCGCGTTTTTAAAAAATTATGAAAGACGTGAAATAAAAGACCGAATGAAACTCTTAAGAAAAACTGAAGAAACAGAAGAAGCCATTGACGAAAAGATCTTTTATGATATTATAAAATTGTAATTAAGGAGGTGGAGAAAATGAAAATTCTTTCTATCAAGCATAAGAGCTTCGTGCGTTTGACTTTTCGTTTTGCTTCATCGCTATGGAACGGAAGAATAAAACTCAGTATAGATTGCACGTAAGCTTAAATAGCCGCAAAGCTTACGTGCTTTTGTTTTATCGCGGTAAATGAAATTGAAGAAGATGAAATTTGTGAAAAAAGCAATAGCGATTTTCCTGTTGCTTACATTAGCACTGTGTGCGGCAACATCCGCGGGAGCAGCCATCAATCCACCGGCTGGTTCCTACACATGGAATGGTGACGTCGGTTACGGCGATGTGCAAGTTGGCTCTAGAACAAAAACAGATCCAGACGCTGTAACATATTTAACCTTTGATGGAGCGCCGGAATCGGTGAAGGTTTGGTTGACCACACGCAATACAGCCGGTACCGTTACTTCAGTTAAAAACTTACTCAATCTTGGTCAAGAAAAATATGTATCTACGGGTGCAGTATATGGTCAAACAATTCGTATTTATGCATCTCGAGAACATTGGGGTGATCAGGTCTACGCGCTTCGCGGAAAGTGGAAACCGTAACGAATTAGGAATGGGCGTGTGAAAAACACGCCCATTTCTATAATAAGGAGGCGAAGAAAATGAAAGTGGCTAGTAAAAGGCAAATATTGAATCGGTACTATATCCTGACGTTCGTTCTGGCGGTCATTGTCCCGTATCTTTCGTGGTACTTTTTCTCCGGGTATTTCGAAGCTTCTTTCATTTGGGATCTGAGCCAGACACAATGGTCACGGGAAGAGTATTTCAGGAATATTTTTTCTTTCCAGAACTTTGTGATTGAAGCGTTTTCGCTGATGCAGGCGATCTTTCCGATTTTCGTCGGATTGGCAATGATGCCGTTTTTGCAGGATCAGCGCATATATTCGCTTTGCTGCTCCCGTGTTCGATCTTACCGCCGGTTTGTGATCGGAAGCATCGTAAAGCACGTGCTATGCGCCTGCACCGTTTTGTATCTTGCGTACTGCGTATTGCTTTTGATCGGTGCAGCTATTTTGCAGCCGGTCGAATTGATCTACGAGCGGGTTTTGTATTCCGATATTCTAGGTTCTCTCTTTTATGCGGATCATCCGATTGCCTTTCTGCTGATCGACGGATTTCATAAATTCGTGATCTGCGGAGCGGTTTACGCTCTCTTCTTTACATCAATCTCGTTCTATACGCGGAAATGGTACCTCTGCATTCTGATTCCTACGGTGTATTTCTTCGGCTTGGATTTGGCACTCACGGCAGTTAGCCTGTTATTCGGCGCAGATCTGTTCTTCCTTTCGCCGGTTTATTCGATCATGCCGGATTCTCGCACGTATATGGGTATATTTTTCGTATTTCTGCCGCTTTTGCCGCCGCTTCTGTTCTCGCTTTTAACAGTTGGATTCGGGCTGCGGCGCAGCCGGAAAAGAGGCGATGTCTATGCGGTTATGTAAATACGTAAACCCGTGGCTTGTCGCCGGAATCGGTGTCACGTTAAGTATACTCTACTGCGGTTTTTCCCGTGCAACGGCGGAGAATTCGTTTTCGGTGATACAGCATCCTTTTCTGACGATCTTTTTGTACTGCGGGTTTCTCCTGCTGATTCTTCCTTTCGATTTTTCCAATCCACTGTTCTCGCTTCGTTTCCCGGACGGTATAACGAAACAGCTAACGTGTTTTGACTGGTTGACTGAACTTTCAGCCTTGTATGCAGCTGCGGCAATCGTGCTGTTCAATGTTTTGGGCGTTATTCTCGGTCAACCGTTTATCCTGCATCATCAGATGATCTACGCCGCGTATACAGTTTTCAGTCTGTGCGTTCTGGATGCGCTGATCGTGGTGCTTTCGGAATGGAAAGGAAAAACGGCGGCGTTCACCGTCTGCATATCGCTGACTGCCGCAGGATTCGGTCTTAATTATTTTGGCGGTTCGCTTTTTGGCGGCGTGAACTTCCTGTTTTACAATATGCAGGACACGCTGGATTTCGAAAAGCTGACGGTTTCTATTATTACGTACGGTGTGATTGCACTGCTTTGCACACTGCTGTCGTTCAAAAACAGCAAGAGAAGAAAGGAGGTTTGACGATGGGAACGATCATTGAGCTTAAAAACGTAAATAAATCCTACAAAAACACTCCGGTCGTTTGCGATCTGTCAGTTGTTTTCGAACAAGGAAAAAGCTACGGGGTCAAGGGTTATAACGGATCGGGAAAGAGTGTTTTACTGAAACTGATCGCCGGATACGCCTTTGCCGACAGCGGCGAAATCACGGTAAACGGTCAGGTGATGAAGAAGGATATTGATTTCATCCCAAACGCCGGTGTAGTTATCAATGCGCCGGAATTTATTGAAGAAATGAGTGCGTATAAAAATCTGAAATACCTTGCAGAGATTCAAAACCGAATCGGCGATGCAGAAATACACGAGATCCTGGAACGGTTTGCTTTATCCCACGTCAAAAATAAACGTGTTTCGACGTTTTCACAGGGAATGAAACAGCGGTTGCGTCTGGCGCAGGCTCTGATGGAAAAACCGGAAATTCTCTTATTGGACGAACCGATGAACGCTTTGGACCGGGACGGAATGGCACAGGTAAAATCGATTTTGAAAGAACATATTGCGCAGGGCGGAACGCTGATTTTTACAAGTCATAACCGCGAGGATTTCGCCGATCTTGCCGACGTCTGCTACGAAATCGAAAAAGGAAAGCTGATACCGGTTGAAGATTTTCGCTAATATAAAAAAGAGACCTTACGGTCTCTTTTTTCACTTCATATATTCTTCAAACAGGTGCTCCAGTGCTTTTGGGACTGCGGCAGTCACTTTCATACCGTTTTCCGTATAATCAAGCGAATGAATCTGTCCGAGCTTACGCAGTCTTTCCAGCTCGCCGCCGGCGCTGTACGGCAGCAAAATCGTCATCTCGCGCATTCTTTCGGACAAAAGCTTCTCGATCTTCGCGGTCAGCCGGTCGAGATTCTCGCCGGTTTTCGCCGAAATACAGACGAGGCTATCGCTTTCCTGCGGGCGCATCGCTTCGATCACGCGGTCACATTTGTTATACACCGTGAGCATCGGGACATCCGCACAGCCGAGCTCGTTCAAAAGCTCCTCTGCAACGGTTTTCTGCTCCGTTACATTCTCGTTGGAGAGATCGCAGACGTGCAGGATGAAATCCGCCTCAGCCGCTTCCTCCAGCGTCGATTCAAACGCGCGGATGAGCTGATGCGGCAGACGGCGCAAAAGACCGACTGTATCGACCAATACGATCTTCTGTCCGCTTGGCAGAAGCAGTTCTCTTGCCGTTGGGTCAAGCGTTGCAAAAAGCTGATCCTGCGCGTATACGCCCGCATCGGTGAGGCGGTTCAGCAGTGTGGATTTACCCGCGTTCGTATATCCAACGATCGCAAATGTCGGAATGTCGTTCTTTTTACGGCGCTGGCGGCGGTCGCCGCGGCGGCGCGCCACTTCCTTGAGTTCCGCTTCCAGTGCATCGATGCGGCGCCGGATATGACGGCGGTCGCTTTCCAGCTTCGTCTCGCCCGGACCGCGTGTTCCGATACCGCCGCCAAGACGCGAAAGCTTTGTACCCATACCGAGCAGGCGCGGCATCAGATATTTCTGCTGTGCAAGCTCTACCTGCAGCTTACCTTCATTGGAGCGCGCACGCTGTGCAAAAATATCGAGGATCAGCATCGTGCGATCAACGACGTCGAGGTTCGTAATATCCTCGATATTGCGGATCTGCGCGCCGGAGAGCTCATCATCCACGATCAAAAGATTGGCACCGAGCTTTTCCGCCAGATCGCGGATCTCCTGGAGCTTTCCGCTGCCGAGATACGATGCATTATTGATAAGCGGCATATTCTGAATAACACGCGCAACGACTTCTGCGCCGGCTGTATCCGCCAGTTCTTCCAGCTCATCCATCGAATCGTCCGCATCAAAAGCACCCGTGTTAACGGATGCAAGTATTGCTATCTGTTTATTATCTTCTGTATTATACAATCTGTTTTCCTTTCTTGACAGCAAAACAGCCGCCAATTGGCTTTTCTTTCCTAAGGATACCACATTGGCGGCTTATTTGCAATCTGCAAACGGCGCAAAGATATTTATCCCGCAAAGTTAAGGATTGCGGCAAGAAGCGCTGTTCCCGGCGCGCCGAACACCACCGCGGTCAATCCGGAGAGCCAATTCAGCGAAACATACGGCGTCAGCAGTGCAAACGGAAGAAATACCGCAAGTCCGCTCACCGCGTTGAAAAATAATCCGGCCATTACCGCGCGTTTCCTTTTCCAAAGAAACAGCTGTATCAGAAACGCCGCGCCGAGCAGAATAAGAAATATCGTTTCGATCTTCCCTTTCCTCCTCTCAGAATGCCGTGATGTGCTCTTTCTTCGCCCGCTTGATCAGATAGGAATATCGCTGCTCCAGCGCGCAGAGTTCCAGTGTATACGTGTCGATCAGATCGAAATCCGTCTCTGCATCAAATGCGCTCTGCACCGCGCGAATCTGTTCCCTGACCTCTTCAAGCTCTGCGAAAAATGCCGCGCGCTTCTTTTCTTCTTTTGCTCTTGCGATTTCTGCAGCGCTTTCTTTTATCAGCAGCTTGCCGAACGGCAGCCGCCGGATCTGCCGCAAAATGCCCTCCATATCCTTTTCCTCCATTTCATAAGGTTATTCTATGATATGCAGAGTTTGGGCAGATTTTCCCTTTTATAAACAAAACCTCCGCACGGTTTCCCGTACGGAGGTTTTCGTCCGATGACGATTATTTCATATCTTTGGTGATCTTCTCAACACCGCCGAGGTATTTGCGAAGAACTTCCGGAACGGTGATGGAACCGTCAGCGTTCTGATACTGCTCAACGATAGCCGGGATAACACGGCTGGTTGCAAGACCGGATGCGTTCAGCGTGTGAGCGAAGTGCATCTTCTTGTCTTCACCGCGATAGCGGATGTTGCCGCGGCGTGCCTGGTAGTCGCGTGCGTTCGAAGCGGAGGAAACCTCTTTGTAGATGCCCATGCTCGGGATCCAGACTTCGATATCGTAGGTACGAGCCATGGAGAAGGAAACGTCGCCTGCAGCGAGTTTTGCAACACGGTGGTGCAGACCGAGTTTCTGAACCAGGCGCTCTGCTTTGCCTACGAGTTCTTCGAAAGCTGCGTCAGAGGTATCTTCGGTGGTATACTGAACCATTTCAACTTTGTTGAACTGGTGACCGCGGATCATACCACGCTCTTCAGAGCGGTAGCTGCCTGCTTCACGGCGATAGCACGGCGTGTAAGCGATGTATTTGTGCGGCAGTTCGTCCATGGTCATGATCTCGTCACGATGGAGGTTAACGAGAGCGGTCTCAGCGGTCGGCAGCATGAATTTTGCAACTTCGCTGGTCGGGTTTGCGATTTTGAAGACCTCTTCGCCGAATTTCGGGAACTGGCCTGCGGTGTAGCCGCACTCATAGTTGAGCATGTGCGGCGGCAGAATGAATTCATAGCCGTCAGCGATGTGCTCATCGATGAAGAAGTTGAGCAGAGCCCACTCCAGTCTGGAGCCCCAGCCGCGGTATACCCAGGAACCTGCGCCTGCGAGTTTTGCGCCGCGCTCATAGTCGATCAGGCCGAGATCTTCGCAGAGCTCAACGTGGTTTTTCGGCTCAAAATCGAATTTCGTCTGCTCACCGAAAATGCGAACTTCTGCATTGTTCTCTTTGCCGCCTTCGAGGAGGTCCTCATCCGGCATATTTGCAAGGCTCAGAAGCAGTGTTTTCTGCTGCTCTTCGAGTTCAGCAACCTGTGCTGCCATTGCAGCGATCTCGTTGGAGAGCTCTTTCATTTTAGCAAAGATCGGTGCTACGTCTTCGCCCGCTTTTTTCATCTGCGGGATTTTTTTGGTGACGCTGTTCTGCTCGGCTTTCATTGCGTCGGTTTTGGTGGAGAGTTCGCGGCGTTTTACGTCAATCTCCAGAATATCGTCGACGACCTTGTCGAGGTCGAGGCAGCGTTTTTTCATACCTGCTTTGATGCGATCCGGATTCTCGCGGATCTGTCTGATATCTAACATCTTAAATTCCTCCCAGAATTTTGTTTCGTTTATTTCAGCGAAGCCAGCTTGGATGCAATATCCGCCAGCTCTTCTCTGCTGTAAAAAGTAATTTCGAGCGTTCCGCCTTTGTCGTCGCCCGTGATTTTGATCTTGCGGTTCAGCTCTTCCCGCAGTGCGATCTCCATCTCATCATAGAAGCTGTCGCGCATCGTAACTTTTGCCGTACGCGGCTTGCTTCCCTGCTTTTTCACGAGTTTTTCAATCTCGCGAACGTTCATACCCTGCTTAACGGCTTTTTCCGCCGTCGTGAGCATCAGTTCCTCGTCCTCAAGCGCGAGGATTGCCCGGGCATGACCTGCCGAAAGTGTGCCGTCTGACACATAAGCCATCACTTCTTCCGGCAAATTCAGCAGACGCAGCGTGTTTGCAACCGCCGAGCGCGATTTTCCGACGCTCTTTGCAACTTCCGCCTGTGTCATACCGTATGTTTCCATCAGTTCGTGATAACCCGCCGCTTCTTCCATCGCATTCAGGTTTTCACGCTGCAGATTCTCGATCAGCGCAAGTTCCATCGTCTTCTGATCGTCGAATTCACGGATGATAACCGGTACGCTTGTGAGACCCGCCATACGGCTTGCACGCCAGCGGCGTTCACCGGCTACGATCTGATAACCGCCTTCCGGGATCGGACGAACGAGAAGCGGCTGCAAAAGGCCGTGTTCTCTGATGGAATCCGCAAGCTCCTGCAAAGCAGAATCGTCAAAAATCTTTCGGGGCTGATTCCGATTCGGTTCAATTTCATTGATGGAAACGGTTTCCGGTGCGGATGATTCGTTTGCGGATGCATTGTCAAAAAACAGCGCATCCAAGCCTTTTCCGAGGCCTTTCTTTCCTGCCATCTTACACACTCCTGTTCCGTTTCAAAAATTCTTCCGCGAGTTCGGTATATGCGCGCGTACCGCTTGAAGCACGGTCATAATAATAAACCGGCTGGCCGTGGCTTGGCGCCTCAGACAAGCGGACATTGCGCGGAATCGTCGTTTTGAACACCTTTTCGCCGTAGTATTTCTTAACCTCAGCCAAAACCTGAGCCGTCAGATTCAGTCGGCCATCGTACATGGTAAGAAGAACGCCTTCAATCTCGATATTCGGATTGTAGCGCTTTTTCACCTGGCGCACTGTCGACATCAGCTGTGACAGACCTTCCAGCGCATAGTATTCGCACTGAATCGGAATAAAAATCGTATCACACGCAGAAAGCGCATTCAGCGTAATCAATCCGAGAGACGGCGGACAGTCAATAAAAATGAAGTCGTATACATCTTTGAGTGCGACGATTGCTTTTTTCAGCACATACACACGGTCCGGAAGCTCAACCAGTTCAATTTCGGCTCCGGCAAGCTGCATATTGGAAGGAATCGCATCCAGATTTTTAAACTCCGTTTTTACGATTGCCTCCTCCGCTTTTGCCTCACCGATCAAAATATCGTAGGAAGAAGCCGCAACACCGCGTTTGTTGATACCAACGCCGCTTGTGGCATTTCCTTGCGGATCGATATCTATCAGCAGTACTTTTTTACCCGAAAGGCCGACACATGCGGCAAGGTTTACCGTTGATGTCGTTTTGCCGACACCGCCTTTCTGATTGGCAACTGCGATAATTTTGCCCATATGCTCGCCTCCTTTTTCATAATTCGTAGTATGTGAGATAGTATAGCACAGTTTTTGCGAAAAAGAAAGTGTTTCACGTGAAACTTTGCAAGGAAATTGCTGTGTTTTCATTGTTTCACGTGAAACAAACTTTTTTTCCGCCGATATTGTTTCACGTGAAACACAAAAGAAAGAAGGCCCGGACGATTGCCGAGCCTTCTTTCCTGGTCAGGAATGGGAAAGATAAAGTATATATTTCAAGGCTCACGCCTCAAAATCAAATGGGAATGCGGATGATGTATTCAATATGATCGTTCTCATCCTTTCGGTCGCAGCGAACCGGAATGCCGCTCTCTTTCATAACACGCACAGCCTTCTTCACGGTGTTCACAAATACGCGCACATCCCGGATGATCGGCTGGCGTTTTCTTTTCGGCGGTACCGCCTCTTCTTCTCCGAGTCCAAGCTGTTCCGCGAGTTTTTCTGCTTCATCTGCGGAAAGGTGCAGTTCACACACACGCGCGATCGCCTTTTCCAAAAGCGGCGAACCGGCAAGGCGCACCAATGACCGTGCATGCCGTTCCGACAAACCGGCTGAAAGGAACTTCTCGCGTTCTTTATCGGAATAGCGCAGAAGCCGCAGTTTGTTCGCTATTGTTGACTGCGCTTTACCAAGCTTCTCACCCAGATCCTGCTGCGAAAGGTTCCACTCCGTCATCAGTGTGCGAATCGCCTCAGCCTCTTCAAAAAAGGTCAGATCCTGCCGTTCGATATTCTCCACCAGTGCGAGCACTGCCGCCTGTTTATCCGGCATATCGTGAATAACGCAGAGCGCTTCCGAAATTCCGGCAAGCTTCAAAGCGCGCAGTCGCCTCTCGCCTGCTATCAAGATATACCGTCCGTTCTTTTTATCCTGCCGGACAGTGAGCGGCTGAAGCAGACCGTTTTGCCTAATGCTCTCGGCGAGCGATTCGATTTCTGACTCTGCAAAGAGTCGCCGCGGCTGTGCCGGATTTGGGTCGATCCGATCAATAGCGACCCGCACAAGTTTTTCTTTTGGTTTTAACGGAAAACTTTTCAACAAAAACACCTCCGCGCTGTTTAAAGCCTGTCCGGTTTCTTTCCGTAGCTTTATTATAGCACAGAGGCGCTTTATATTCCAGTATTTTCCATCGATGCGATTTGCCGCTTTTCTTTGTGTTTCGACAAACACACCTGTCAGTTCAAGGGTTGTTTTTTGATTTTTGCGGACGGCCGCGGGAATTTTGTCGGTGTTTGCGATATTTTCTTGATCACAACGAGCGTTCTGCGGTCGCCGTCCGGCAATGCGTATTCT